>JBMORB010000333.1:0-10275 GCA_049320925.1 Thermodesulfobacteriota bacterium
CGTCCGCCTGGACACCGCGCCGGAAGATATTATAAAGATTCGAAGCGTGGATGGCGGCACGGCCTGCCTTTTTTACCGGCCGGACGGCCACGCCTGCTCCGTTTATGAAAACCGGCCCATGGAGTGCCGGGTCCTTGAGTGCTGGAACCCGGATGAAATGGTTGCCGCTTACCGGAAAGAACGGCTGAACCGCAAAGAACTGCTGTCGGCCATGCCCGAATTGTGGGACATGGTGACGGTCCATGAACAGGCATGCGCCTACGGGACGCTTTCACAACTGTTGAAGCAAAAAAAGTGGAAGGAACTTTCCTATTGTGTGCGGTACGATTTTCACGTGCGCCATCTCATGGTGGAAAAAGGCAAGATGGACGTCCGCATGCTGGATTTTCTGTTTGGCATGCCGCTGACCGTCACTTTGCGGCGCTACGGTCTTTCGCAAAAGCAGATCGGTGATCTGGCGGCCGGGGAAAAGGGTGATTACGATCAGGATTAAAAGTACGGGTAAGATTAAGAGAGAGGGATGAGAATCAAGACATTTTCCGGTAAGCGGATTTACATTTTCGGGGGGTCCTCCGGCATCGGCCTGGCCGCGGCCCGGCAACTGGCCGGTATGGGCGCTCATCTGGTTCTTTTCGCCCGGGACAAAAGAAAGCTGGAAAAGGCCCTTGGCGAAGTGCGGAAGGCCGGCAAGGACCCGGCGCAACCGGCGGGCGTTTTCTCCATGGACGTGTCGGACCGGGAACAGGTCTTTAAGGCCGTGGCAGAGGCGGCGACCTCCTTCGGTCCACCGGATGTCCTGATCAACTGCGCCGGCCGGGCCATTCCCCGCTGTTTTGCCGATATCAGTGAAAACCAGCTTCAGGAGACCCTGGCCATCAATCTCTGCGGCACCTGGCACGCCATTGCCGCGTCCCTTCCTTATATGAAAGAGCGGGGCGGTCACATCGTCAACGTCTCCTCGATAGCCGGTTTCCTGGGGGTCTACGGGTATAGCGACTACGCGGCTTCCAAGTTCGCCGTCATGGGCCTGTCCGAGGTGTTGCGGAGCGAATTCAAACCCATGGGTATCGGCGTTTCCGTTCTCTGCCCGCCGGACACCGACACCCCGGCCCTGGCCGCCGAGGCGGTGACCAAGCCCGAAGAAACAAAAGCCATTTCCACCGGCGCCAGAGTGTTGTCCGCCGATGTCGTGGCCAGGGCCATGATCGACGGGATACAAAAAAACCGGGCCGTGATCATTCCCGGTGCCGACGGCCGCCTGATCTGGCTGGCCAAACGGCTCTTCCCCGGCCTCGTGGCGTATTTCATGGACCGGACGGTAAAGAAAACACAGCGCCGGAAGGAGGCGGGATAGCCGCTTTCCTCTGGCAATCCCCGGCCGGTGTATTGTATACTGCACCCGCTGCTGGTGGCCGTGGGTTCCCCGAAATTTATCTGTGGGGCGGCAACCGGTGTTTATTATTCTTTTTCGAAAACAGGTTAAGAAGGAATCGCCATGTCCGTCATCACCATTTCCAGGGGGTCTTACAGCCGGGGCAAGGAGGTCGCCGAAAAGGCGGCCCAAAAGCTGGGGTATGAATGTATTTCAAGGGACATTCTGCTGGAAGCCTCCGAGGCGTTCAATATTCCGGAGATCAAGCTGGTCCGGGCCATTCATGACGCACCGTCCGTGCTGGAACGCTTCACCCACGGCAAGGAACGCTACATCAGCTACATTCGAAAGGTGCTGCTGGAACACGTGCGCAGGGATAACATGGTGTATCACGGGCTGGCGGGCCATTATTTTCTGTTAAACATTCCCCACGTGTTCAAGGTCCGGATCATCGCGGACATGGAGGACCGGGTCAAAGAAGAGGTGGACCGGGTCAAGATTCCGGCGGACAAGGCCCGCTATCTTTTAAAAAAGGACGATGAGGAGCGCCGCAAGTGGGGACTCCA
This sequence comes from Thermodesulfobacteriota bacterium, assembly GCA_049320925.1. GTDB lineage: Bacteria > Desulfobacterota > Desulfobacteria > Desulfobacterales > Desulfosudaceae > Desulfosudis. The sequence continues at coordinate 1,939 of JBMORB010000333.1, forward strand.
GCTGTACGGCATTGACACGTGGGACAGCGGCCTTTACGACATGGTGCTGCACATCAAGACCCTGACCGTGGATGACGCGGTGGAGATCATCTGCCGGGCGGTGAGCAAGCCGGTGTTTCAGGCCACGCCCGACTCCCGGGCCATTGTGGAAGACCTGCTGCTGGCCGCCACCGTTCAGGCGGAACTGGTGAAGGTGGCTTCGCGGCTCAGTGTCACCGCCAGAAACGGCGTGGTCACCATCGGCGATATGGAAGGCCTTCTGAACGTCAGGCAGGGCGTGGCTGACGAGCTTCGAAAAATCGCCGGCCAGGTGCCCGGCGTAAAGGAGATCCGCCTGCTCACGCTTGAAAAGACGGACGGGTACGGGTCGGTGAATCCGTTTCATAACCTCTGATCGTCAGACCTTTACCGCCGTGGCAACCGAAGGAGAATTCCATGCGCCACCGTCTGCTCTATGCGCTGCTTGTCTTTCCGGTTTTCTTTTTCTGCCACTGCGCCACGCCCGGCGGAATGACATGGGACTGCCATGAAAGCAATGACGCCGGTGCCCGGCTTCAATCCCTGGTGGCGGGGGTGAACGCCTTCATGGAGCGGGAGAAAGGTCCCCTGAACACCCTTCTGGTGACCTATCCCTATGACATGACCCTGTTTCCCCCGGACATGGCCTCGCCCACCGTGACCTGGCGGGATGGCGACGCCCGGTCCCGGTTCTGGCTGGTGCGCGTGGCCTTTGACTGCGGTCGCAAGCCGCTTTACGCCATTGTCGGCGAACCCTGCTGGACCCCGGACGAAAAAACATGGGAAACCATCAAGGCCAATTCCACCGGGACCCCGGTGAAACTGACGGTTTTTGGTCTTGCCGACCGGGCTTCGGCGTCCGTGGCGTCCGTGGGCAGCGTCTGTTTTAAAACTTCCACCGATCCGGTGGGCGACGCCGTTTTTTTCCGCCAGATCCCGCTGCCCTTTGCCGTGGCCAGCCAAAGTTTTGAAAAGACCCGGTGGCGCATGGGCCACGTGGGGTCCTATGACCCGCCGGTCACGGTGCTTCAGGGCGTGCCGGTGTGCGCCAGCTGCCACGCTTTTTCCGCGGACGGCCGGTGGATCAGCATGGAATACAACCTGGGCAATGACGGCGGCGCCCAGTTTATCGCCCCGGTGAACGATAATGTCGTTGTAAAAAAGGAAGACTTTTTTTCCTGGAGCGATTTTCCCCGGTCCGGCGTGCTGCCGCCCACCCGGGGCCTGTTCGGCCGCATGTCGCCGTCGGGCCGCTTCGCCGCCGCCTCGGTGAACGAGATCTCCTTTGCCACGGTGATGGACGACCTGGACTTCTGCCAGCTGTTTTTCCCCACCTACGGCGTGATCGGCATTTACGACCGGCAGACCCGAAAAATCCGGTTGCTGCCCGGGGTTGACGATTACGCTCTGGTGCAGGCCAACCCCGTGTGGAGCCCGGACGAAAAAGAGATTGTTTTCTGCCGGGCCAAAACCCGCAACGAGGTCCACAAGGACCTGTCCAAGGTGACCACCATCGCTGAAAAGCGGTCGATTCATGAACTCAACAGCCTTTATCCCATGCGGTTTGACCTGTACCGGGTGCCTTTCAACAGCGGCAGCGGCGGCGAGGCTGTTCCCCTGGAAGGGGCTTCGGACAACGGCGCCAGCAACTACTTTGCCCGCTACTCGCCGGACGGGCGCTGGATCGTTTTTACCAAAAGTCCTTACGGCATCATGCTCCAGCCGGACAGCGAACTGTGGATCGTGCCGGCCGCCGGCGGCGCGGCCCGGAAAATGAACTGCAACCGGGGCAATTTCAACTCATGGCACAGCTGGTCCTCCAACGGGCGGTGGCTGCTGTTTTCCTCCAAGGCCAACACGCCATACACGGAGGTTTTTCTGACCCACGTGGACCACAACGGCAACGACACCCCGCCGGTGGTCCTGTCCCGGTTCAACGAGCCGGGCTTTGCCGCCAACGTGCCGGAATTCGCGCCGGCCGGCGCCGGAGAGATTCAGGCCATTCAAGTGGCCGCTCCGTGATACAAACCACGGCCGCCTGTGACGTGACCGGCCGTTGACAGGGGGAATGCTTTTTGCCATACATATATCGCTGCGGCATATCAATGAATCGAAAGCGGAGCGGAGATGGGCGGAATCGGCGTTATTTATAATCCCTACGCAGGCAAAAACAAAAAAAATCCGCGAAGGGAAGAGCGGCTCAGGCGGATTCTCGGCGACCGAGGCGCGTGGTTTCGAACCGAAGACAAGGAGGCTCTTTTCGAGGCGGCCTCCTTTTTTTTAAAAAACAGGTTTGACATCGTGGCGGTGAGCGGCGGCGACGGCACGCTTCATCAGGTGTTTACCGCCCTTATCAACACCTATGGAGACCACCCCCTGCCGGCGTTTGTTCTGCTGCGCAGCGGCACCATGAACACGGTGTCCAAATCCATCAAGCTTAAGGGATGCGCGGAATCCACCCTTCGGGCCATCATCGACCATTTCGAGACCGGGAGTCCCGTCAGGGAGTTCAGGCAGCACCTGCTGCGGGTCAACGACGTTTACGGTTTCATGGCCGGGGCCGGGGTGATCGCCTATTTTCTGGAAGTCTATTATTCGGCCAAACATCCCGGTCCGCCCTATGCCGCGGCCATGGTGTGCCGCATGATCGGCAGCGCCGTTTTCGGCACCGATTACAACAGCCGGATTTTTCGGCCCATCCGCTGCCGACTGACCGTGGACGGCCGGGAGATGGAACAGACCGAGTATATCTTCGTGCTGGGTTGCACCATCCGGGAACTGGGACTGGGCTTTACCCCCACGCCCCGGGCCTATGACAGGCCCGGCCATTTTCACCTGCTGGCCGGGTCCATGTCGCCGGCCAACCTGGTACCCAAGGTGCCGGCCCTGTGGCTGGGCCGGGACATCGAGCATCCCAACCTTTACTTTTCCGGTCCCACGGCCCGGGTGGTACTGGAGCCCACCACAAAAGAGCCCTGGATGATCGACGGAGATATCTACACCACCGAAGGTCCCCTGTGCTTTTCCGTGGGGCCCACCGTGACGCTTCTGGGTAAACCTTAAAAAACGGCGGTTAAATCTTACTCTTGCTCTTACTCGTGATCGAAAAAGTATAAAAAACGATCAAGAGTACGATTAAGATCACGAGAAAGATCAAGGCTAGGGGGGGCGATGGGTATGCGTCATGACGACGAGCTGTTAAATCGTACTCTTGCTCGTACTCTTAATCGTGATCGAAAAAGTATAAGAAAAAAGAACGATCAAGAGCACGATTAAGAGCAAGAGTAAGATTAAAATTAAAACAGTACGATTAAAATAAAAATTTTATTCCGTGTTTTCGATATACGCCTCCGCCGATCGCAGGGCAATGGCGGCGTCACCCACCGACGTGGCGATCTGGCGCAAGGGGGTGGCCCGCACGTCACCGGCGGCAAAAACGCCGGGAACGGAAGTGGCCATGGCCTGGTCCGTGACGATAAACCCGCCCTTGTCGGTTTCCACGGCGCCGGCCAGAAAATCGGCGTTGGGATGGATGCCCACCCAGATAAAACAGCCGGACACGGCCAGGTCCGTGGTTTTTTCGGTCTTGACGTTCTTGACGGTCACTTTTTCCACGTTGGTCAGGCCGCCGCCGATGGCGGTGACCACGCTGTCCCACACGAACTCGATCTTCTTGTTCTCAAGCGCCCGTTCCTGAAGAATTTTGGCGGCCCGCAGGGCGTCCCGCCGGTGAATCAGGTAGACCTTTTTCGCGAACTTAGTCAGAAACATGCTTTCCTGCACCGCGGTGTCGCCGCCGCCCACGGCCGCCACCACCTTGTCCCGGTAAAAGGGGCCGTCGCAGGTGGCGCAAAAGGAGATACCCCGCCCGATAAACCGTTCTTCGCCCGGCACGTTCAGCCGGTTGGGCGAGGCGCCGGTGGCGATGATCACCGCCTTGCAGGTGATGGTTCTGTCCCCCAGGGTAAGGGTCTTGACCGGGTCGGCCAGGTCCACGGCCGTGACATCTTCATATTCCACGGCCACGCCCAGCCGGGTGGCCTGCTCGTTCATGCGCATCATCAGGTCCGCGCCGCTGATTCCTTCGGGGAAACCGGGGTAGTTCTCGATCCAGTCCGACGTCAACACCTGGCCGCCGACGGCCATTTTTTCCAATATCACGGCCTTTATCCGTGCCCGGGCCGCGTAAATGCCGGCCGTCAGACCGGCGGGGCCGCCGCCGATAATGACCAGTTCGTAATTCGTATCGTTCATGTCGCTACCCCAGCACCTTGTTTAACGCCGCTTCCAGCTTGGCCTTGGGCACCATGCCGGTGATCCGCTCCACCACTTCGCCGCCCTTGAAAATCATGAGGGTGGGAATGGCCTGAATGCCGAACCTGGTAGGGGTGGCGGGATTGTCGTCCACGTTGCACTTGGCGAATTTTATTCTGCCGTCATAGGCGGCGGCCAGTTCTTCCACCACCGGACCGATGGCCTTGCACGGGCCGCACCAGGGGGCCCAGAAGTCGACAAAGACCGGCATTTCCGCCTTGATTACGTCTTTTTCAAAACCACTGTCGCTGATGCTCAATACCTTGTCAGACATCTTCCTCTCTCCTTGTTCATTGTCGTTTCCCCTCGCGCTGTCCGGCCCTGAAGACGGCGCACGGACGGCCGGGGAAGGGGGTATGCTGTTTTTCCCAAAACCCTACCATAGGGGGCCATCGGATGCAATACCCTCAAGACCCGTGACGCTGAAGTTCAATTTATTTTTTCGCTTCTTGACAGGCATCCGGCCGGATGGTTATATAATGCCTGTTTATAGCCATTTATCCGGCCCGGTGGCTCGACAGACAAGGAGACGCGGCCGGCCGATCGCCAGGCGCAGGAAACCGGAGGGGAACCGATGAACGACAAAAAGAGCGGAAAAGGCGAACACGTATCTGTCACCATACCCGAGGGCTTCTACTGGGACCGGACCCTTGAGATGCCCACGGTGATCAAGGAGTACGACCGGGTTGAAGCTATTTTAAACGAGCTGGGCTACATGGCCTGCATCACGGTTCAGATCGAAGCCCTTTCCCGCATCGAATACCAGTACGGCAGCACCTCCTACAACTTTCTGCTGGGCCAGATCACCGAAATTCTGAAAAATCTCAAGGACCGGGAGTTTCGGGGCAAGGATGTGTTTGTGGTGGACCTGTACGACGCCGACACCTTTGTCATCTTCCTGTCGGCCCCGCGGGAGCAGAAGACCCGGCTGGTGGTCCATCTGGAAGAAATCGCCGACCGCATTCGCGTGGGCATGGAACAGGAGGTGTTCGACCTGCTTTATCCTTTTTTAAAAGAGTGCGCCCGCCCCAATATCGGCTACGCCCTGAGCATCAAAAATCCCATGGTCAGCAGCATGCGCCTGATCCGTCAGTTGGTGCGGGATTCCAAGAAGATGGGAGAGTTCATGGCCGCCAAGCGCAGCTATATTTCCCGCTACGATCTTCAGCGCATCATCATCGAAAAGCAGATTCATACCGTGTTCCAGCCCATCGTGGACTTAAACGCCCTGGATGTGATCGGATATGAGGCCCTTTCCCGGGGGCCGGACAACACCGAGTTTTCCAGCCCGTGGCACCTGTTTCTGGTGGCCGCCGAGTTCGGGCTTTCCTTTGAGCTGGACCGGCTGTGCCGCCGCACGGCCCTGGAGGCGGCCCAGCATATCGCCACCGACAAGAAGATTTTCGTCAACACCCTGTCCATGACCATTCACGACCCCGAGTTCCGGGGGCTTTATCTTCAGCAGCTTTTCGAGGACCTGGAAATCAAGCCCCAGAACGTGGTGTTTGAAATCAGCGAAAAGCTGGCCATCGACAACTACGACCTGTTTCGCGGCGCCATGCGCGACTACACCGACGTGGGCATCGTGCATGCCGGCGACGACATCGGCACCGGGTATTCGGACCTGGAGCGCATCATGGAACTCAACCCCGGCTTCATGAAGGTGGACATCTCCTTTGTCAAGGGCGTGGACAAGAGCTTCATGAAACAGGAGATCATCAAGGCCCTGGTGACCCTGTCTAAAAACATCGGCTCCCAGATTATTGCCGAGGGTGTTGAAACCAAAGGTGAGTATGAAACCCTGAAAAAGATCGGCGTGCCCTTTGCCCAGGGTTTCCTGTTCGCCGGCCCCTCCCGCACGCTCGGCGGCATCAACAGGCCGGTGTAGCCACCGTCGCGCAACGTCGCAAAGGAACCGGGTTGAAGATCAGAATTATTTTCCCCGCCCAGCTGGATTTGCAAAACCGGCCTGTTCACACCCGGTCCAGGGAAGGCAAGATTCTCAATCTTTCCTTTATCTATCTCGCGGGTCTCACCCCTTCCGGCCACGACGTCCAGGTGATCGACGAGTTTTTTGAAGAGATTTCCTTTGACGATCCGGCCGATCTTGTGGCCATCACGGCCATGACCAGCCAGGCCCCCCGGGCCTACCAGATCGCCAAAGCCTTTCAGCAGCGGGGCGTTCCCGTGGTGATGGGCGGCTTTCACGCCACCTTTTTCCCGGACGAGGCCGCCGGCCATGTGGATGCCGTGGTCATCGGCGAGGCCGAGGGGGTGTGGGAGGCCCTGCTGGAAGACGCGCAAAAAGGCGCTTTAAAAAAGTTTTATAAAAGACAGGCGCCCACCACCTCCCTGGAAGGGCTGCCGGTGCCCCGCTATGACCTGATCGATCAAAAGCCGTACCGCTACAATTATTACCCGGTGTGGGTGGGCCGGGGCTGCCCCCACGACTGCAGCTACTGCACGGTGAACCGGTTCTACGGCCGCCATGTGCGCGTCCGGCCCGTTGCCGACGTGATCCGGGATGTGGCGGCCGTGTCCGCCGGGCGGATTTTTTTCATCGATGACAATCTTTTTTCCTACCGCCGGGAATATCTAAACGACCTGCTGTCCGCCCTGGTGCCGTACCGGCTGCGCTGGCTGGCCCAGATGGACCCGGGAACCATGAACGACCCGGCCCTGCTGGACCTGGCCCGGAAAGCCGGCCTGGAAATCGCCTATATCGGCATGGAGAGCTTTTCTCCCGACGGGCTTCACCGGCTCAGCAAAGGGTGGGCCGACATCGATCGTTACAGCAGGCTGGTCAACGATCTTCACCGCCGGGGCATTATTGTCTTTGCCAGTATGATGATCGGCATCAACAGGGAAACGCCGGACACTATCCGGGCCACGTTGGACCGGCTGGAAAAACTCAAGGTCAATGAACTGGCCCTTTACATTCTCACCCCGGCGCCGGGCAGCCGCATGTGGGAAGACCTGGAAGCCGGCGGTGCCGGCCTGCCGCGCAACTGGTCCATCTACGACGGCACCCATGCCATCACCGCGCCAGACGGTATGACCGCCGCCGAACTGGAAAACCTGTACTGGTCCCTTTACCGGCGGTTTTACAGCCCGCGTTCCGTGATGCGCCGGTTTGCCCGGATTCCCCACAGCCCGCACCGTTTCGTTCTGTCTGTGCTGCGTAACCTTCTGGTGTTCAGCGCGGATGTGCGGGCCTGCCGCAGCGTTCACAGCAACGATTTTTCTCTCAAGAACCTTGTGCCCGGCTATTCCTCCCGTTATCCCGGAAAAACTTTTCCCGAGTCCTGATCCGGATATCGCCTCACATCCAAATCGGGAGGCTCCCTGATCGGTTGTTGAATCACCCTGTAGCGGAAGGCTTCAGCCTTCCATTTGTAATGCCGGGGCCTGATCCGGCGGCACCCGTCATGCCGGACCCCGATCCGGCATCCAGTCAAAAAAAGCCTTCATACCCTGTCATCCAAATCGGTATCGGTATCGGTATCGGGATCGCAATCGAAGACATCAGGGGTTAAATCGTACTCTTGCTCGTGCTCGTACTCTTGCTCGAAAAAATCCTGAAGTATAAATACGATCACGAGCACGAGTACGATCACGAGCACGATGAGGGAAAGGCTATGTTTCTGTTTTGCCTTGAATCTTCCAACCCGAACCACTATATTTACCCCATGATAAACATCGGCGCCCTGATTTCAGGCAGTGGAACAAACCTTGCCGCGGTCATGCGGGCCTGCGACAGCGGCCAAATCGACGGCAAAGTGGTGTTTGTCGGCTCGGACAATCCGGCGGCCGCCGGCCTTGAAAAGGCGGCCAAACAGGGCATCCCCACCTTTGTGGTGGATTACAGCCGGATCATCGGGGCCTTTAAGGCAAAGCCCGAGGCCCAGCCCCTGCCGCCCGATTTTGACCTGCAAAACATTTCCGCTCTTCTGCCCGGCAAAAGCCCGGCTTTTATAAAAACACGGGCCATTGCCGAGGCGGCCC
>JBMORB010000334.1:0-10196 GCA_049320925.1 Thermodesulfobacteriota bacterium
CGAGCAGGGCAAAGGCAAAATCGTGAATCACGGAGCCGCCGAAAACAAACAGGCCGCCACCACGATCAGGGTGGTGCCGGAGGTCAGCATGGTCCGGCTGAGCGTCTCGTTCACGCTGGTGTTGATGATGTCGGCCATGGACCGGCGGGAGAGCTTTTTGATGTTTTCCCGGATCCGGTCGAAAACGATGATGGTGTCATTCAGCGAGTAACCGATGATGGTCAGCAGGGCCGCGATCACCGGAAGGGAAAACTCCTTGCCCAGAAGGGAAAAGAGGCCCACGGTGATGGCCACGTCGTGAATCAGGGACACGACGGCGCCCATGGCGTATTTGAGCTCAAACACCCAGAAAAGCGCCAGGGACACGATCAGGGCCACCAGGATCAGGTAGGGCGTGGTGACCCCGAGCAGGGAGACCAGCCACACGGCCAGGATCATGCCGCCGGTCACCGCGCCGGCCGCCACCCACTTCATCTCAAACCGGCCGGAGATGTAGATGTTGATCAGAAGGAGCGTGAAAAAGATGGCGAACAGGGCCTTGTTTCGCAGGTCCTGGCCCACCTTGGGGCCCACCATCTCGATACGGGAGATTTCCACCTCCTGGCCGGTGGCGGCCTTGAGCGCGCCGCGGACCCGGTCCTCGAAGTCTTCCCCCCCGCCCTGGGCGGTCATGTCCACGATGCTGTTGATCAGGTACTGGCAGTCGCCGGGCCTGGGCTTGCCGTAATCCTGGACCGTGGAAACGTCAATGCCCGCGGCCTTCAGCCCGGCGGCAATGGTGTCGGTGCCGGCCGGCGACGCGAACTTGACCTGAATCAGGGTGCCACCGGCAAAGTCAATGCCGTATTTGGGCCCCTTGTGAACCACAAGGGTGATGATGGTGAGAAGGATCAACACAGCGGAAAAGGCAAAGGCTATTTTCTGCTTTCCCACAAAGTCGATGGCGGTGTTGGGTCTGATGATCTCTATAAACATGCCTGTATCGTCCTCGCGTTGATATGTTAAATGCTCAGTTGCGTGACCTTGCGCCGGGTCAGTATGAATTCAAAAATCTGACGGGAAACCACCAGGGAGGTGAAAAGGCTGGCGATCACGCCCAGGCTCAGGGTGGCGGCAAACCCCTTGACCGGTCCGGTGCCGAACTGAAAGAGCACCAGGGCCGCGATCAGGGTGGTGATGTTGGCATCCAGAATGGTGAGGGCGGCCCGGTCGAACCCGGCGTCCACCGCGGCCCGGGGCGTCTTGCCCTCGCGGACCTCTTCCCGTATCCGTTCATAGATGATCACGTTGGCATCCACGGCCATGCCGATGGTCAGAATGATGCCGGCGATGCCCGGCATGGTCAGGGTGGCGCCCAGGGCCGCCAGACACGCGGCGATCAGCAGAATATTGAACACCAGGGCCACGTCCGCGATCAGGCCGGCTTTGCGGTAGTAAACGGCCATGAACAGCACCACGATAATGGACCCGATGTACATGGACATCAGCCCTTTTTCAATGGACTCCTTTCCCAGAGAAGGCCCCACGGTCCGTTCTTCCAGAATTTTTACCGGGGCCGGCAGGGCGCCGGCCCGCAGCACGATGGCCAGGTCATGGGCTTCGTCCATGGAAAAACTGCCGGTGATCTGGGCCGCGCCGCCGGTGATCCGGTCCTGAATGACCGGCGCCGAATAGACATGATTGTCCAGCACGATGGCCAGCCGTTTTTTCAGGTTTTCCTCGGTGATCCGGCCAAAGACGGCCGCGCCTTTGCGGTTGAAGGTGATAGAAACATAGGGCTCGTTATATTGAGCGTTGATCTGCACACGGGCGTCGGACAGGTCCGCGCCGGTCAGGGAGGTGCCGCGTTTGATCAGGTAGGGTGTCTTGATGGTCCGGCCGGTTTCCGGATCGGTGGACACCTCGTAAAGAATTTCACTGCCCGGCGGGATGTTGCCCCTTAACGCCTGGTTGACGTCATGTTCCTCGTCCACCAGCCGGAACTCCAGCAGGGCGGTCTTGCCGATCAGGTCCTTGGCCCGCTGGGGGTCGGTGACGCCGGGCAGCTGCACCAGGATCTGCCGCTTGCCCTGAACATGAATAACGGGCTCGCTGACGCCGAACTGGTCGATGCGGTTGCGGATGGTCTCCAGGGCCTGCTCCACGGCCATTTTTTTGATGTGTTCGACCTCGTCATCGGGAAGCGTCAACACCTGCTCCAGGCCGCCCGACTCCTGCCGGGTGTCGTCGATGGCAAGGCCGGTAAAATCCTTGTCCAGGACCCGCCTGAATGCCTCGATGTTCTCACTTCCCTGAACAGCGGCGATAACCTTGTCTCCCCTTGCCGTGATGTCGGCGTGGCGCACCCGCTCCCTGCGCAGGGTCTCTTCCAGGTCCCGGGCGATGCCGGCCATCTGGGCCTCCACGGCCTTTTCGGTTTCCACTTCCAGGATCAGGTGCATGCCGCCCTGAAGGTCCAGCCCCAGGTTGATCGGTTTTTTCGGCCACCACGCGGGGTTGATGGTGGGAAGCACGTAAATGACGGCCGCCACAAAAACGGCAGCGATGACTGCCAGCTTCCATTGAAAGTTTTTCAACGCTTTCGGTCCTTTCCTGATAGGATCACTTTTTTTCCATTTTATCCGGTTTGGCCGGAGCCTCGGCCGCCCTTTTCCCGGCAATGCTCTGGCGGGAGAGCCTGATACGGACCCGGTCGGCGATCTCCACCATCACGGTGTCGTTGTCCACCGCGGTCAGGCGGCCGTGAATGCCGCCGTTGGTGATGACCAGGTCATCTTTTTTCAGGCTGTTGATCATCTGCTGATGCTCCTTGGCCTTTTTCTGCTGGGGCCGGATCAGCAGAAAATAAAAAATCACGAAGATGAGGATCAGGGGGGCCAGCCCCATGAGCCCGCCTCCCTGGCCGCCCTGGGGCGCGCCGCTCTGTCCCATTGCGTAAGCGATGTCTGCGAACACGGTTGTTTCTCCTTGATGCGTGCGTTATGTTGCCTCCGGCCGTCCGTGAAAATCTCCGCCGGGGGCCGGCCGGGTTATGCCCTTATAATCCATTTGGACCAAAATCGCAAAGATTTCATCATACCGTCACGCCTCGGCCGGTTCCAAAACGGCCGGGGCCGCCGGCGCGGGTTTGTCTTCAAACACGACCCGGCTTTCCCCCAGGTGCATGGCCGGGTCCGGCCTGACGGCAATGGTCAGGTCCCGGCGGGCTTCCAGGTCCGCCAGCTCGCCGCGTTTTTTATTGAGCAGGTAGTCGGCCACCTCCGGCGGGACGGTGGCGGTGACGGTGGCCCCCCGGTGCTTGATGGATTCCAGCCGCATTCTGCGCAGCACGTTGATGCCCAGCTTTTCCGTGGCCAGCACGTACCCCCGGCCGCCGCAGTGGCCGCAGACCACCATGCTCGAGGTCTCGATGGACTGCCGGAGCCGCTGCCGGGACATTTCCAAAAGGCCGAACTTGGAAATTTTGCCCACGTCGGTTTTGGCCTTGTCGTCCTTGATATGGGACTTGAGCGCCCGTTCCACGGCGGCGTTGTTTTTCCGGGCCTTCATGTCGATGAAGTCGATGACGATCAGGCCCCCCATGTCGCGCATCCGCAACTGGCGGGCGACTTCTTCCGCGGCCTCCAGGTTGGTTTGCAGGGCGGTCTCCTCGATGGAGTGTTTCTGCCGGAATTTTCCGGAGTTGACGTCAATGGCCACCAGGGCCTCGGTCTGGGTCAGCACGATGGAACCGCCTGACGGCAACTTGACGCTGTTTTCAAAATCGACTCGATCTGGCTTTCCAGCTCGTGCTTGGTGAAGATGGGTTTCTCGCCCTGGTAGAGCCTGACGATTTTGGCGTGCCTGGGGGAGACCAGGGAGACGAACTCCTTTACCTCCTGGTAGACCGCCGGATCGTCGATGAGGATCTCCTGAATGTCGGCGGTCAGGTAATCGCGAATGGCCCGGACCGCGAAATCCCGCTCCTTGTGAAGGATTGCCGGGGCCTTTTGCTTCATGCCTTCCTTCTTGATGGTCTTCCACAGCCGCATGAGATAGCTCAGGTCCTTGGAGAGCACGGTCTTGGCCACGTCTTTTGCCGCGGTGCGCAGAATGACGCCGAAGTTTTCCGGAATCCGGAGCCCGGCCACGATATCCTTGAGCCGGCGGCGCTCCTCCTCGTCCTCGATCTGCTTGGAAACCCCCCTGGTGACGCTGCCGGGCATCAGCACGCAGAAACGGCCCGGGATGGAAAGGAAGGTGGTCAGGGCCGCGCCCTTGTGCATGATCGGGTCCTTGACCACCTGGACCAGCATCTCCTGGCCCTGTTTGATCAGGTCCCGGATGGACCCTTCTCCCTTGCCGTCCTGAAAATAGTCGGTGTGAATGTCCTGCTTCTGCAAAAACCCGTGCCGCTCCTCTCCGTAGTCCACGAAAACCGCCTGAAGGCTGGGTTCCACCCGGGCCACCACACCCTTGTAAATATTGCTTTTCGTGGTGATCCGGGAGGTGGTTTCCAGGTGGAATTCGCAGAGCCGGTTGTCTTTGACCCGGGCGATGCGGCACTCTTCGGTATCAATGGCGTTGATCAGTATTTTATCCGTCATGAGGGTGTCCTGTGTGTTTTGAATTGGCTTGGACATAAAGCGGTGACGCCGCCTATCCATATAATAATGATAGGCAGATAAATAGTGGATTGAGCAGGGCAAGTCAATGGTTTTTCGCGGCGGAAACCGGCCGGACGGCACATTGCCAGGACAACCTTCTTTCCCAGGCCCAAGCGCACAAGGTTCCGGTTGATTTTTGCCGCTTCTTGGTGATAATGAAGGAAATATTATCGCCGTCCGCCCGGCGCTTTGCACCGGGGCCGTGCGGCAGCCGGGGCGCCCGCTGGCGAAACCGCCTGCAAGGCCCTGGAATTTCAAGAAACGGAGAAACACATGATAATCGTGACAGGCGGGGCCGGTTTCATCGGCAGCGCCGTGGTGTGGCGGCTGAACCGCGCCGGCATCGACGACATTCTGGTGGTGGACAACCTGGCCACTTCTGAAAAGTGGAAGAATCTCGTCAACCGGCGGTTCCGGGATTATCTTCACAAGTCCGAACTTCCGGAGCTTCTTTTGTCCGGAAAGCTGGATAACGTGACCGCCATTGTCCATATGGGGGCCTGTTCCTCCACCACGGAAAAAGACGCCGACTACCTGATGCGCAACAACTTCCGTTATTCCAAAACCCTGGCCGAATATGCCCTGGCCCGGAGTATCCGGTTTGTCAACGCCTCCAGCGCCGCCACCTACGGGGACGGAGAAACCGGTTTTTCCGACGACGTTGAAAAGCTGGACCGGCTGCGGCCCCTGAACATGTACGGCTATTCCAAGCACCTGTTCGACCTGTGGGCCGCGGGAACCGGCGCCCTGAACCGCCTGGCCAGCCTGAAGTTCTTTAACGTGTTCGGCCCCAACGAGTATCACAAGGGGGACATGAGCAGCGTCATTTACAAGGCCTTTTTCCAGGTGCGCGACACCGGCCGCATCCGGCTGTTCAAGTCCTGCCGGGAAGGGTATGCCGACGGGGGCCAGATGCGGGATTTTGTGTACGTGAAGGACTGCGCCGACATCATCGGCTGGCTGGTGGAGCATCCCGGCGTCAACGGCCTTTTCAACGTGGGCACCGGCCGGGCCCGGACCTGGAACGACCTGGCCGCGTCGGTCTTTTCGGCCATGGGAGTGACACCGTGCGTGGAGTACATCGACATGCCCCCATCCCTGCGGGACCGCTACCAGTACTTTACCCAGGCCGATACCGGAAAGCTCAAGAGCGCCGGCTGCCCCGTGGCCTATACGCCACTGGAAGAGGCAACCACCGACTATATCGTCCACTATCTGCGACAGCCCGACCCCTATCTGTAAACCGACGGGAGACCATCAATGACCTTCGACCATATTTTAAAAGAGCACTCGGCCTGCATGGACCGGCTGGCCGGCATCGGACCGGCCGTTGAAACCGCGGCCCGCATCCTGTCCGACACCATCGGCCGGGGCCACAAGATCCTGGTCTGCGGCAACGGCGGGTCCGCCGCCGACGCCCAGCATTTCGCCGCGGAGATCGTGGGCCGGTTCGAAAAAGAGCGAAAGGCCTTCGCGGCCGTTGCCCTGACCACGGATACCTCCATTCTGACGGCCCTGGCCAACGACTATTCCTATGACGACATTTTCGCGCGGCAGGTGCAGGGCCTGGGCGCAAAAGGCGACGCCCTGGTGGGACTCTCCACTTCGGGAAACTCGGAAAACGTGCTGCGGGCCATGGCCGAGGCAAAAAAAACCGGCATGCGCACCGTGGCCCTGTGCGGCCGGGACGGGGGCAAACTCAAGGGCATGGCCGACTGCGCCGTGGTGGTGCCGGCCGAAAACACGGCCCGGATTCAGGAGGCCCACATTCTGGTGATCCACTATTTTTCCATGATCATCGAAACCGGGAATATGGGAGGATGACATGAGCCTGTCCTGTCCCGATTTTTCATCCTGCCCGGTGGTGGTGGCCGGAGACCTCATGCTGGACCTCTACTACTGGGGAGACGTGAGCCGCATCTCTCCGGAGGCCCCGGTACCGGTGGTGCGCGTGACCGACAAGACCCACACCCTGGGCGGCGCCGGCAACGTGGCGTTAAACCTCGCGGGGCTGGGATGCCCCGTCACCCTGCTGGGTGTGAGGGGCGACGACGGGCCGGGCCGGATGCTGGTCCAAATGCTGGCCGAAAAAGGCATCGCCGACGCCACGGTGACCGACCCCGGCCATGTCACCACCACCAAGACCCGTGTCCTTTCCGGCAACCAGCAGATGATGCGGCTGGACGAGGAGCGCCTGTGGCAGGCGGCCGATCCGGCCGTTGAGCTTCTGGTGACCGGGTTTGAAAAAGCCATTGCCGGGGCCCGGGCCGTGATCCTGTCGGACTATGGCAAGGGGCTGTTTGCCGGCGGGCTGGCCGAGGTGTTCATCGCCCGGTGCGCGGCCGCGAAAGTTCCGGTCTTTGTGGACCCCAAGGGCACCGACTGGTCCCGGTACGCCCGGGCCACCTGCATCACGCCCAATACCAGGGAGTTTGCCCAGGTATGCCCCTCGCCGGTTGCCGGTGAAACCGAGATGGAGGAGCAGGCCGGGCGCCTCATCGACCGGCTGCGCCTGGACTTTCTGCTGGTCACCCGGGGACGAAAGGGCATGTCGCTGTTCGGCAGGGCGGTGCCGCCGGTCCACATTCCCACCGAGGCCCGGGAGGTCTTCGACGTGTCCGGCGCCGGCGACACGGCCATTGCCACGGCCGCGGCGGCCTTCGGGTCCGGCATGGCCATGTCCGACGCCGCGGTCCTGGCCAACTGCGCGGCGGGCATCGTGGTCCAGAAAGTGGGCACCTGCCCGGTGACACGGGTGGAGCTGGAGGCGGCCCTTCGCAGCCGGCAGGGCGCCGGCGTCAGCAAGCTTTTCGCGACAGCGGATGCCACAAAGATGATCGCCCTGTGGAAGGCGGAAAAAAAGCGTGTCGTGTTCACCAACGGTTGTTTCGACCTGCTGCACACCGGCCATGTCAAGCTGCTGCACGCCGCGGCCGCCGAAGGGGACAAGCTCGTGGTGGGACTCAACTCCGACGATTCGGTGCGAAGGCTCAAAGGCTCTCTGCGGCCGGTGCTGCCCGAGCAGGAACGGGCCGCCCTGCTGGGCGCCATCGGGTGCGTGGACATGGTGGTGATTTTTTCCCAGGACACCCCCCTGGATCTGATTTCCGAGATCCGGCCCGACGTGCTGGTCAAGGGCGGCGACTATACGCCGGACACGGTGGTGGGAAGGGACCTGGTGGAAAGCTACGGCGGCAGGGTGGCCCTGGTCCCGTTAAAAGACGGCATGAGCACGACCCGCATCATTGACGCGGTTTATCAGAAACGCAACAACGGCGCCTGACCGGCCGGGAAGGCCGAGCTGCCGGGCGCGCTTCTTTTGGCGCTTTTCCCGGCGCCAGGAAAGTACACGGATAAAAAAGAGGAAGATGTTTTTCTAAAGAGACCCACCGCACACTAAATTCGATTTCGATACCGATACCGACCCCGATAGCGATTTCGATCTGGATAAACAGACAAAAGACGTACCGTCATGGTTAAAACCGTTTTTGGACAACAGTGAATAAAAGGTGATTTTCAATGCGTCGAATCAGCGAGACCTACCGGCCTGAAGAAATCGAGGCCCGATGGCAGGAAACCTGGAACCGGACCGGCATCTTCCGGGCCCGGGAAAACGGCAGGGGAGAAAAATATTACCTGTTTGAAATGTTTCCCTATCCGTCGGGCCGCATTCACATGGGCCACGTGAGAAACTACACCATCGGCGACGTGGTGGCCCGTTACAAATGGATGAAGGGGTTTAACGTGCTGCATCCCATGGGATGGGACGCCTTTGGCCTGCCCGCGGAAAACGCGGCCATTGCCAACAACACCCACCCGGCCCAATGGACACGGGACAACATCGCCTACATGCGGTCCCAGCTCAAGCGCATGGGCCTCAGCTACGACTGGGACCGGGAGATCGCCACCTGCGATCCTTCCTACTACCGGTGGGAGCAGTGGCTCTTTCTCAAGATGTATGAAAAGGGCATGGTTTACCGGAAGGACGCCTACGTGAACTGGTGCGACACCTGCGCCACGGTGCTGGCCAATGAGCAGGTGGAGGCCGGGGAGTGCTGGCGGTGCGGCCGCACCGTCCGCCAGAAGAAGCTGGCCCAGTGGTTTTTCCGCATCACCGATTACGCCGAAGACCTTCTGGTCTACTGTGACCGGCTGCCCGGCTGGCCGGAAAAGGTCACCACCATGCAGAAGAACTGGATCGGCAAAAGCGTGGGCGCCGAGATCCGGTTCCCGGTCAAGGACAGTGACACGGTGATCCCGGTGTTCACCACCCGGCAGGACACGGTGTTCGGCGCCACCTTCCTGTGCCTGGCGCCGGAGCATCCCCTGGTGACGCAGCTTTCCGCGGGAACGAAACAGGCCGCGGCGGTCAGCGCTTTTGTGGAAAAAATGACCCTCACCGACCGCACCAGCAAGGCGTTGGAATCCTACGAAAAGGAAGGGGTGTTTACCGGCGCGTATTGCGTCAACCCGGTCAACGGCCGGCTCATGCCGGTTTATACCGCCAACTTCGCCCTCATGGAATACGGCACCGGCGCGGTGATGAGCGTGCCGGCCCATGACCAGCGCGACTTTGAGTTCGCGAAAAAATACGGGCTTGAAATCGTGGTGGTGGTCAACCCGGTAGACAAAAACCTGGTGGCCGCTGAAATGACCGAGGCCTACACCGGCCGGGGCGCACTGGTGAACTCCGGCCCCTTTGACGGCACCGACAGCGTGGCGGCCCTGGAGGCCGTGGCCGAGTTTCTCGAGAAAGAGGGCATGGGGAAGAAGGCCGTGAGTTTCCGGCTCCGGGACTGGGGTATTTCGCGGCAGCGGTACTGGGGAGCCCCCATTCCCATGCTTCACTGCGACACCTGCGGCATCGTGCCGGTGCCCGAAGCCGACCTGCCCGTGGTCCTTCCCGAGGACGCCCGCCTGCTGGAGGGGGGCCGGTCCCCCCTTCCGGTGCTCGACTCCTTTGTCAATGCCGCCTGTCCCCACTGCGGGGGAAAGGCCCGGCGGGAAACCGACACCATGGACACCTTCGTGGACTCTTCCTGGTATTATCTGCGCTACTGCAGCCCGGCCTGCGATCATGCCATGTTCCACCCGGCGGCGGTCAAATACTGGATGCCGGCGGACCAGTACATCGGCGGGGTGGAACACGCGATTCTTCACCTGCTTTATTCCCGCTATTTTACCCGGGTGCTCAACGACCTGGGGCTGGTGGAGTTCAAGGAGCCCTTTACCCGGCTGTTGACCCAGGGCATGGTGTGCAAGGAGACATACACCTGCGAAACCCACGGGTTCCTTTATCCGGAAGAGGTCCAGAAAACCGAATTCGGCGGCCTGGCCTGCGTCAGGTGCCAGGGCCCGGTAACCGTAGGCCGGGTGGAAAAAATGTCCAAGTCCAAGAAGAACGTCATCGACCCCAACTTTCTGCTGGACAAGTACGGCGCCGACGTGACGCGGCTTTTCTGTCTGTTTGCCGCGCCGCCGGAAAAGGGCCTGGAGTGGAGCGACCAGGGCGTGGAAGGGTCTTACCGGTTTTTAAACCGGGTATGGCGG
>JBMORB010000335.1:0-10149 GCA_049320925.1 Thermodesulfobacteriota bacterium
AGGCGACAAGGAGGACTGGACCACATCCACCACAGGTCCACCGGGCATACGGATGTCAAGGTCGACTCGTTGCTCCGCTGACTCACCACCTGCGGCAGCTTTTATGAAAACAGATGCTACGCCCTGCCTGTCACCGACCTTTATCTTGAAGAAAATGATATCGTCTCCCGGCTGATTAAACGCCAATGTCTTTGTTGACTGCCCTTTTACGGAAAGCATGTCGTTAGTCTTTACGCTGACCGAAACATCCTTTACATGATCTTCAAGGGCAAAAACCGAAACCGGTAACTCAACCTCTTCATTGGGCCCAAGCACCCTGGGAAGTGTACCAAGAAGCATAAGCGGTTTCCGAACAACCACGGTTTTTTCAGCGGAGCCGAACGCGTTCTTCCGCCCGGCAACCGCCATCACCCGGACTGCACCGATGTATTGAGGGATATCAATGACGTGAGTGGCTGTTTTCCCCGGGCCGAGATCAAAGGGGCCAAGGAATCGGACCATGGGGGGGAAACGGTTGGCTTTCTTTTTTTTGCCGTCCAGCGCCACATCATCGCCACCGATAGCAAGAATGTTCTCCAGTGTACCGCCATAAGCACCCGCCACGAAGTTGAACATATCCCATGTTTTAATGCCCAGAGCCTCTCGTTTGAAAAAACTACTCCACGGATCGGGCGTGGTAAAACGTGTCAGGTCCAACAGCCCCACATCAACAATCGCCAGCGTGTAGGTCATTGGTTTGCCGGAGGCTTCCTTGATTTTAATAACAGCGGTGTCTTCAGGCTTAAACACCTCCCCGGAGACGATCTCGGGCTTCAGTCGCGTTTCCGGATTCACCACATTCACCGGAATGACGCCATACATGCGGATGGGCAGATCGTTTTTCGTCTGGAGATGAGGTTGCAGATAAGTTACATGTACATAGACTGTCGGGGCCATGTCCGCCGTTGCCGTGAACTTGTATTGAACAGCCTCTTCACCGGTCGCCTCAAACCAGTCGGTTTTCAGCACTTTCGTCCCTGTCTCAAAACTGACAAGCCCGCGCCCTTCTTTTCCGGTAGGTATGGTGACTACCGCCTGTTCACCTACGTCATACCGGTCTTTGTCCGATGTAAAGGTAAGAACCGCTGCCCCGCCGGGATTATTCTCCGTTGAACGACCGGCCCATCCGGGCCAGTCGATATAGACGATTTTTCCCGCAGCGTGCTTGCCTTCCGCATCTTTGGCTCTTATCAGATACCGCCCCCATTCGGGATACTTTACTTCAAGGGTCCACTCGGCCTGCCCGTCTTTAATTTTTAAGCTCTCTTTCTGGATAGGCCTGTATGACGATGTGCCGATGTACTCGGCTATCGATTCCGCCCCTTTTTCCCACCACCATCGCCACTTGATTTTATAAAGCTCGACATCCACATTGCCGTTTGGCACAGGCTTGCCTTCCCTGTCCACGGCGGCGATAAGAACCTTGTGGGGGGTGTCCGTCAACAACATCCCCCTTGTCTTGTCCCCTTTGGGCGTGAGGATGCCTATATACCGGTCATAGGGATGATAAGGAGCGCTGTAGATGTCCGTGCTGAATGCACCTCCCGGCTCAAAAACGCGCGTCGTAAAATTCGCCATCAGCATTCCGGGGGACACGTTTTGGGTTTGGATGTTGGCAATAAAGCTCACTTTCCCATGCTCATCCAACGTCCCCTCAAATATATCCTGTTCCTCCGGATCATATAGCCGCGATGGGTCATCAAAGACATAGGCCTCATATTTTGGGAAAACGGTTTTGCCTTCAGTGAGTTTCAGCTTGATATTCGCCTTCAGGTTCTTTGCAATGGCGCCGTGAAGCCAGGTCGAACTGAGTTTCCCAGCTATATGTTTGCCATAAAGGCTTTTGGTGGCATCACCGAAATCCAGGTTAATCTTAAGCCGGTTGGGCATGACGGTTTCAACGCGGAGTGCCTTCTCAAACGTGGCGCCACCCACCCTGACACTGACCTTCCAGTTCCCTGTTGGGGCGTCCTGGTCCGTATGCAGGGTGAGAGTATAAAACCCGTTGTCCGATTCTGTCTTTTTGATAGTTTGAATAAGTTGGCCTTTGGGATTCCGGAACTGAAAGATGACAGGATGGTTCTCCGGCAACCGGCCAGTAGTATCCAGTAGAATAAATGTCAGATAAATGTCATCCCCCGGCCTCCATACACCCCGTTCTCCATAGATGAAGCCTTTGACCCCGTTGCTGATCGTTTCACCCGCAACGTCAAAATGGCTTGTGGAGAGGGATGACCCGTCGTCCATTTTCAGATATCCGGTTTGATCGGCCTTTCTTGCAATCACCAAAAACGGCTTTCTATCGCATGGAACCGTGACCGTGCCGTCTTTACTTGTCTTTGCCCTGGCAATCACTTCCTGTTGAAAATCCAGTATCTCCAAAGCAACACCTGAAAGGGGTTCCGTTGTTCTAATATCCGTAACGGCTACAAACAGGTCGCCATTGCTCCCGGCTTTGGCGATCAGGCCGATGTCCGAAACGAACACATTGCGCGACACCTTGATGTTATGGTCGTAATATTGCCTGTAGAACGCGGGATGGCATGGATTCATCCGGTTTTCGTAATAACTCGTCCAACTGTATCCTTCATCCGCCTCATAATAATCCCAGAAACTGCTCTCTTCGTCATCTTCTTGCCATTCTGCTTGGGGCTGGGGTTCAGCAATCATCTCAATATTATTTTTCAGATCAGGACAATTATACATGGTATGCCGCGGATCAAACGAAAGGGTAATCTGATAAATACCACCGGGATTCTGATTGATCAGCGGACTGATGTCCAGACCATGCCGGACCCATTCGTTTTTCTGACTTTCATTTACATCAAGGGGAACTGTTTTTTCCCAGACCACACGGCCTACACGATTCAATTGGCTCCAGCCTTCCATGGTATTCACCTGCAGGAACTGAGGAATATTCTGCTCATGAATACGTGTCGCCTGAACGATAACAGCTCGAAGATTCATTGTCTCAACAGGAATGGTACTCTTTGTATGGGTGGGGAAAATCACGCCTTTCCCGGTAAAACGGATTTCCGGCTTCTGTTCACCAAAAAACACCTGAAACGCTTGCGGTTGTTCAAGCTTATAACCCATCGCATTCCGTATGCCGTTTCTGATTTCAATCGCTATTTTGTCCGGCCAATTCTTTGAGCTGTAAACGCGTATGATGTTCTTGTCTATCTCGAGTTTCAAGTTGTTATAATCTGTCACGGCAATCAGGCCGTTGAGATCCTGACGGGTATCCAACGGGTCGGAAAATTGGATTTCGACATATTGTGTTTTGCCCTGAATCGGCCTTACTTTCAGGATTGCAAAGGTACTTACGGCCGGCACGTCAATAAACCGCTGGCCTTTTTTATCAACCTGAATTGCGCTGCCGTCCCATTGTATTGATACTTCCGACGCTTTATCCTTGCGTTGGATATCGCTTATTATGAACGCATGATTCTTCCGGTTGGGGGCATGAACCCAGTTGATCGACAGTGCCTTTTCCCCTTGGAAGGAAGAAAGTATTTTCTCAACAGATTCATTATCGGCGGTATCAGCGGTGGATATTTTCCCGCCAAGGGTTTGCAGAGACGGGTCTTTAGGATATGGTTGAAGTCCGTCGATAGTTACTTCAAAAGCCTGTTCCATAGTTTTAAAATCAAAACTGAATGCCGTCGGAACATTGTCAACTAATTCGACTAGTTCGGACAGTAAGACAGTCGCTGTATATGCCATATTCTGCGGCAATCTGTTTGCCGGCCTGAATTCAAGCATATTGGCGCCGCTCCATACCGCAGTGCCTTTAATTGTTGGTTCAAATTTGATGGGTGGCTTATCAATGGTGGTGTCGATCCGTTCTGCTGGCACCATGTTTTTTACAAAACGAACCCGGATCGGATCGTCGCAAGAGATCACCGCAGAGGTGTGGGCCGCGATAATATCATGATGAACCTCGACCTGGTCGGAAGGGCCTTCCTTTTTTGAGCAGGACAACAGGATAATGCAAATGATCACCGGCAGGCAGAAAGATAATGTCTTTTGTCGCATGAGCAGCCCCCTGTTCTAATCACCGTTAATAATTTCAATTATCCAGTTTTTAGAAATCATGCAGGTAAGTTGCCGTTATCATTTATCGCGCTTTCTTACCTGCGGCTATTACTAACAGAATCTACTCTCACTCGCCGAATCGATTCTTCTTCTCGACCTTTACCTTGGCGACCTTATTACGGCGATGATGGACTATTTACTCAGGAACTTGACCGGTGCGAGCCCTTCGGAAAACCGCAGTGTGGCCCCGAACTGCTGGTCGATTCCGTATTGACCGGCTTTATCGACAAACCCCCATTTGCCGTCAAGCCGAACCGGCGCCAAGCCTTCGGAAAACCAGAGCGCCGCCTCAAACCGTGGAGCGATTACAAATTCACCCTTCTTGTTGATATAGCCGAATTTATCACCACGTCTTACCGGCGCAAGGCCGCCGGAGAACTGGCCTGCATCGTCAAACCGTGGAGTGATCACGTATTTGCCGTTTTTGTCGATAAAGCCCCATTTACCGACGGACTTGACAGGCGCGAGACTTTCAAAAAACAGGCCGGAATCATCGAATTGCGGATCGATTGCGTAACGCCCGTCCGGGTACACAAAACCAAATTTTCCTTCAAACGAAACGCATGCCAGCCCCTCGGTAAACCGCCGTGCCTTGTCAAACCGGGGTTGAATGGTATATTCCCCCTTTGTGCCTATATATCCCCATTTTCCGTCAGCCTTGACAGGCGCGAAATTTTCGGAGAACAGCCCGGTGTCCTCAAACCGGAGGTCGATAACGAATTTCCCGGTTTTTTCAATAAATCCCCATTTGTCGCCGATCTGAACAGGTGCAAGGCCGTTTTCAAACCAGTGGGCATTGTCAAACTGCGGGGCGATGACATACCTTCCGGTCTTGTCGATAAAACCGAATTTTTTCTTGAGGCTCACAGGCGCAAGCCCTTCGGAAAACAGTTCCGCGTAATCAAACTGCGGGTTGATCACGCATTTTCCGGCCGTGTCGATAAACCCCCAGGCGCCCTCATCATTAATGGCATTGCGTTTGTCCTGGCATGCGGCAACAGTGAAGCACAACAGCAAGCTAATTGTAATAAACAGATTTTTCACAAACCGCATTCATTCCTCCCTTTATATCGCTGGCCTCCGATTACCGGCCACCGATCTCGTGATACAGCGCGGCCAGATGATCGGCCAGTGTATCCCATGAAAAGCGCTCGGCCTGGCGCCGGCATGCTTTCCCCGTCTTCCGGCGGGCCTCCGGTGCCATCAGCCTTTTCATGGCCCCGGTCATATGGGCCGGCCGGGCATCAGCGGGCAGAATATAACCGTGGGTGCCGGGGATCACAATGTCTTTTGCCCCCACGTTTTCGGAAATAATCACCGGCAGGGCCGCGGCCATGGCCTCCAGCACCACCAGGCCAAATGTGTCGTAAACCGAGGGCATGACAAAAATATCGGAAGCCAGAAAATAGCGCTCCACTTCGCGCTGTTCACCGGCAAACACCACCCGGTCGGCAACTCCAGCCCGGCGGGCCTGCTCCGTGTATTTTTCCTGGTTGCCCCGGCCCACCACCAGAAGCCGCGCCGCCGGTTCACCGCTTTCAACTGCCAGACCGGCAAGGCCCTGAATCACCAGATCCAGGTTTTTCACCTCGAAGTTCATGCCCACGAACAGCGCCACCACTTCGTTATCCGCGATATTGTGCTGGCCGCGGATGTCGGCCCGGCATCGGCGCCGGTCCAGGGCGTCAAAACGCTCCAGGGAAACGCCGGGACGGCTGACCTGTATTCTGTCCGCAGGGATATCATACAACCCGGCCAGTTCATCAGCCACCTGGGAAGAGACCGGCAGAATTTTTTTTAAGCGGGGACTGGTGACGCACCTTTTTTCCAACCAGGCGGTGGCCAGGTCAAAAAGGCCGGGCGCTTTTTGGCGCACCTTTTTGCGCCAGGTGAGATGGGGAATGCCGTGAAAGGAAAAAATATCGGCTTCAAAGATGCGCTCGTGGGTGTGAATGATGTCGAATCCGCCGGCCTGAATCTGACGCCCGGCCGACCATGCAAAGCTGACCGGCCCCAGCCACCGGGGAAAAGCGGCCACCGGTACCCGGTGAAAGGTCACCGGTGCTTTGCCGGCCCGCCATTTATGAGCAAACACATGAACATCAAACTCTTTTCTGGCGGCCACGCGTTCAGTAAGATCGGCCACAAACCCCTCGGCCCCGCCCAGCAGGCCGTATTTGGGTATGACAACGGCAATTTTAAGCGGCTGCATTTTATTCCCGTAATGACAATTTAAACGCGAAGTGGGTGTACTATATCAAATATCCATCGGTTGGTATTGAAAAAAATGGGAAAGCCGGTATGATACGCCAGATTAACAAGGTTCCCAGGAATAATTTTTTAGCCCGATTTTAAAAGGTTTTGTAATTCATTTATCGTACTCGTGCGCTTACTCTTGATCGTGATCGTGATCGAAATACGATTGGGGAATAAGAGTACGATCACGATTACGAGCAAGAGTAAGCGTAAGAAAAGGCTATGATGCAGGGGATGATTGTCGATATTATTGTGCCTACTTACCATCGCTACGAAATTCTTGCGGAAACGCTGGAAAGTGTTCAAAACCAGACCTATCCCCGCTGGAAGTGCTGGATCGCGGAGGACGGCCAGAGCGATAAAACCCGAGACACGGTCAAGCCGTTTCTTTCCGACCCGCGTTTCTGCTACCTGCCCGGCCCCCATGCGGGTACGCCGGCATCTCCCCGGAACCGGGCACTGAAAGCCGGCCAGGCCCCGCTGATCGCCTTTCTGGACGATGACGATATATGGTTTCCCGAAAAGCTGGAAAAGCAGGTGGCCTTTTTAAACCATCACCCCGGGTGCGTCCTTTTGGGGTGCAACGCGCGGATCATGAGAGAAAACCAGGACTACCGGAAGGATGATCTTCCCCTGTATTTTCAAAAAGCACCCTTTGGCCGGGTGTCTTACGCGCAACTCGCAAAGGACGATTATTTTATTAACTCGGGGGCTGTCATGCGAAGATGGGCTCTCGCGCTGGCCGGTCTCCAGAATGAGCGCCTGCACAAGGGGCCCGACGGAGAGGATTATGACCTGTGGCTGCGCATGGGGGTTCTGGGCGAGATGTGGCTTTCCGATGAAGTGCTGGTGATCTATCGGGAGTTTTCCACCAAACACGCGGCCGCGCCCCGGCCGGCCCGGGAACGCCGCAAAGCGGCCTACCACATGAAGTATAAAATCTACCGGTCGGCCATGGACGGTGTTGGAGAGATGCCCCCTCCCCTGCTGTTTCCCGAATATCACCGCCAGGGCCAGATCTGCCGGCGGGAGCGTGATTTCTGCGGGGCCGGCCCCCGGTTTCTGGGCCGGGTGCGGCACGATATCGGATCGGCCCTGGCCGATCGTTTCTACCTTCCGCCTTCCAAGAAAAAGCTGCAAAAAATGGCCCTTGATTCCTTTGCCGCGTGCAAAGCCAAATGGGAGCCCTTAAAACCCTCCTCTACCGCGGAATGCATTGTCTTTTCAAAAGACCGGGCCATCCAGCTTCACGCCCTGCTCTCCAGCTTTGTGGAAAAGGTGACACCGCCCGTACCGATTCACGTGCTTTACGACACCTCGTCCGAAGCCCACCAGCAGGCCTACAGCGAAGTGGAACGCCTTTTTGCCGGCCGCGACATCCGCTTTATCCGTCAGTCCGCAGAACGGTCATTTAAAAATCACCTGCTGGAAATCCTTTTTTCAATGGCCTGCGACCGGGTCTTTTTCCTTGTGGACGACATGATGTTTACCGAGCCGCTGGACATAAACGACCTGCTGAAGTTTGATCCGGACCGGTTTGTGCCCAGCCTGCGCATGGGCAAAAACCTGACCCGCTGCTACGTGGTGCAGCAGGACCAGCCCCTGCCCCGGTTTGAAGAAAACGTGGTAAAAGATCCGGATAAGATCGTATGGCAGTGGAGCCAGGGCGTTCTGGACTGGGGCTATCCCCTGTCAGTGGACGGCCACTTTTTTGAACGGCGGGAGGTGGCGGCCATGGCGGCCCTGATCCCCTTTGCCGCGCCCAACTCGTTTGAGGACCGGCTCCAGGTGTTCCGGCCCCTGTTTTATGACCGCCTGGGCATCGGGTACACAAAGTCAAAGGTCGTGAACATCCCCTGCAACCGGGTTCAGAACGAAATTCCCAACCTCTCGGGCGACACCTCGCCTGAGACCCTGCTGGACAAATGGCAGCAAGGCTACCGAATAGATACGACCCGGCTGTATGGTTATAACAACACCGGTGTGCATGAAGAAATCCCTTTCCATTTCATAAAGTGCGAAGCAACCAGGCCCACGGACGCATAACCCGGATAAGACCCAGATGGATTTCTTTTCTCTCACATTTTTTAAATTTTCCTCCGTGGTCCTGATCACCTTCTTTGCCACACCGGCGCGTTTCCGGTGGGTGGTTCTGCTGGCGGCAAGCATCTATTTTTATGCCACCTTTAACGTCGCATATCTGGCCGTTCTGACCTTCTGCACCCTTGCCGCCTATTTTGCCGCGCTGGCAATGGAACGGTGGCCTGAACCCAAAAACAAAAAACGTTTTCTGATCCTGACCCTGGTGGCCAACCTGGGCATGCTGGGATTCTTCAAGTATATTGATTTTCTGGACGCGTCGCTGGGGCAGCTTCTGCATGCAGGCGGAATCACATACAGTACCCATGCCCTTAATATTCTGGCGCCGGCGGGCATCTCATTTTATGTTTTTCAGATTGTCAGCTACCTCGTGGATGTTTACCGTGGGAAGGCGCCGGCGGAAAAACACGCGGGCATTTTCGCCCTCTATGTCTCCTTTTTTCCGAAAATCCTTTCCGGTCCCATCGAAAGGGCAGGCTCGCTCATCAGCCAGTTGCGTCAGGAGAGCCGCTTTGATATCGAACGGATCACCAACGGCCTGAAACTGATCTGCTGGGGGCTTTTTAAAAAACTGGTGATCGCCGACCGCCTGGCCGCCTTTGTCAATGTAGTCTACGCTGACCCCGAGGCACACACCGGGGTCAGCCTGACTCTGGCCGTTGTTTTTTACAGCTTTCAGATTTACTGCGACTTTTCAGGATACACGGACATTGCCATCGGCCTGGCGCAGATGTTCGGCTTCCGGCTGGCGGATAACTTCGACAGACCCTACACCGCGACATCGGTGGGAGATTTCTGGCGGCGATGGCACATGTCTCTTTCCTTCTGGCTGAGGGACTATCTGTATATCCCCCTGGGCGGAAGCCGCGTGGCCCCTTACCGGCACTACTTGAACTATCTGATCGTTTTTTTCATCTGCGGGCTGTGGCACGGAGCCGCATGGACCTTTGTCGTCTGGGGCCTTGTTCATGGACTTTACCTGATTGCGGGCAAGGCATCGGCCGGACCGCGGGCGCAATGGGCGTCTTTCTTCGGCCTGGATCGCGTTCCAGCCCTGCATCGGGCCTTGAAGATACTTGTTACGTTCTCCCTGGTTTCACTGGCCTGGGTTTTCTTCCGTGCCCGGACACTGAATGACGCGTTTTATGTCCTGACCCATCTTCATGCCGGATGGAACGGACTGCTCGATGCCAAGACACTGGGTGAAATGATTTTTCTGACAGGATCCAGGCTGGACATGATAATTGTTCTGGCCTGCCTGGCTTTTTTCTCCCTGGTGCATGGAATGGAAAAGCACGCGAACATGCGGCAAATGTTTGCCGGCAAACCCCTGTGGCTACGGTTCGCCTTTTACTACCTGATGGCAGGAGGGCTTCTGGTTTTAAGCCTGCCGAATACGGAAATTTCCATCTACTTCCAGTTCTGAAAGTGTTCCATGAAAAACTATGGCCTGAAATATCTCCTCTTTTTTCTGCCTTTTGCAACGGTCATCGCGGTTGAGGTATTTGTTCTGCCCATTGACTTTTTTACCTTCCGCGTATGGGAAGCACTGGTCGCTTCCGATTCATACGGAATTCTGAAAGGGCCTTTCTACCCGAACATGACCATCCGGAAAACCGAGGAAGGCGGCGACCTGAAACCCTCCCCGGAATGCAC
>JBMORB010000336.1:0-10119 GCA_049320925.1 Thermodesulfobacteriota bacterium
GGCCGAACAGGTCAAAGAGATTGCCCTGGCCGCCTTTGAAAAGCTGGCCACAGCCGAGGCCGTCATTCACGGTGTTCCCGTGGAAAAGGTACATTTCCACGAGGTGGGCGGGGTGGACGCCATCGTGGATATCGTGGGCGCGGCCCTGTGCATGGCGTACCTGAAGGTTGAAAAAACCGCCGCGTCACCGGTTCCCCTGGGGTCCGGCCATGTGAAATGCAGGCACGGCGTGCTGCCGGTGCCGGCCCCGGCCACGGTGGCCATCCTTAAAGGTGTGCCGGTTTACGGCGGCGGCGTGAATTGCGAACTGGTAACCCCCACGGGCGCGGCGATTCTCACCACCCTGGTCAAGGACTTTTGCCCCCTGCCGGCCATGGTCATGGAAAAGGCCGGCTACGGCGCCGGCGCCCGCGAGCTTGAGGCCATGCCCAACGTGCTGCGAATCATTGCCGGCGCGTTTCAGCCTGCCGACATGGCGGACAGCCATGCCGACCTGATGATGGAAACCTGCATTGACGATATGAACCCCGAAATCTGGGGCCATGTCATGGAACGGCTTTTTGAAGCAGGGGCCAGGGATGTTTATCTGGCGCCGGTTCACATGAAGAAAAACCGGCCCGGCATCCTGCTTTGCGTGCTGTGCGACAAGGCCCGGCGCGAGACCCTGGCCGCCTGCATTCTGTCTGAAACCACCTCCATCGGCGTGCGCTACTATCCGGTGGAGCGCATCATGCTGGCCCGCCGGCCGGTCATGGTAAACACGTCCTTTGGCCCGGTCCAGGCCAAGGCCGTCACCCTGCCGAATGGCAGCACCCGCGTCGCCCCGGAGTATGAAGCCTGCCGGAAAATCGCGCTGGAACGCAAGGTCTCAATTCTGGAGGTTTATCATGCCGTGGAAAGCGGATCGCCCGAGAAATAGCCAAGTATCATCGAAATCGCTATCGGGATCGGGATCGGGATCGAAAAAGCAGTCACCCCGGTCCCGAAGCGCCGGGTCAGACAGCGGCGTCAATCTCTTCCCCGTGACGAATGATTTCATCAATGAGGTTGCCGCCATTTGCAAAGGTTTTTGGGTTAAATGGAATCGGTTCGATCCGGTTGTTGATGGCCCGCCTCAATGGAACAATTCTGCGCCTGTCTTCAAACCGGTCTTCGGTGAACGTGTCCGAAATCAGGGCAATATCAACATCGCTGTCTTCACCGGCCGCCCCTCTGGCCCAAGAGCCGAAAAGCAGGATCCGCTGAACAGGAATGCCGTTTTCCCTGAGCTTGGCAACGTATCTTCTTATGTCGCGGATGACGGCATCTTTTGTTGGAGCCATTGCCTTATCTCCTCTATCCGGCGCATATAGTCCGTGGCAAAAGGTTTTGTGCATCTGTTGTGAAATGATAAGTGTTCGTCCGGGTATCTTGCTTCAAGGTTGAAGTCGGTTACGATTTCCAGCAGCTCTGCCTGCGCGTCCGTCAGGTCAAGGCCGCATTTTGCCGCCAGATACACAAGCCGATGCGTCATCGGGGGCGTTTCGTCGTTGACGGCCACGAAAAGCGCCTTCAACATTTTCTCCAGCGTCAGGTGGCCAAAGAAAAGGGCGTAAGGATAATCGCCTTTTTCCATAAGGTGCCCGGCCACGATCCAGTCGTTGTCGGATAACCTGCGCCAGTAGTTTGTTTTATTCGTTTTGTCCATGGCCGCCAGAACTATGTTTACAAAATCCACTGCTGGTGAATCGAACTGTGCCATTTTAGTATGGTTTTCAGAAATTGCAAACAGTAAGCGGCACGGCGGTCAAACATTTCAGTTGACACCCTCCGGCAACGGCATTATATTTTTCCCCAGCTGTTTGACAATCTTGCTTGTGGCTCCATTTTCCAAATGGACATAACCAGGCCCTGCGAGACCTGAAAAAGTTGGTCTCCTGAGTAATCAGCATTCACTCATGGAGACCATTTTTTATTTTAAGCCTCCTTGAGTGATACCCATCATTCAAGGGGGCTTTTTTTATTTTGAAAGGAGGAATCAGAATGTCGCAACCAGAAAACGTAAGGGAAATTGTCGATGTTATTCCGTCTCCGGAACGGTCCATGTTTATTCCGGTAATGCTATTTATCCTGGCGATGCTTTATGTGCTGTCGCCGGTGGACCCCATTCCGGATGTGCCGGTGGTCGGCCAGATCGATGATGTTTTTGTCGCGGCCATTGCCACGCTCAACCTGTTCCAGAAGTGGCTGAAGGGCACCAGCGCCTTTCTGGCCGGCATGCTGGGGCTGGCCAAATGGCTGCTTGTTTTTATCGGCATCATGGCCTGTTCCGTCCTGGGCGTGGCGGTGTTGGCATTTGTAAAGGCGGTCACAGGCTGACAGGCGGCCTGTCGCTTGTCATGGTTTATGCCCTGCACACAGGGGCAGGGGTTTTATTTTTCCACTGACATTTCAGCAGAATAGATTTTGGTGTCCGGGAGAACGGGGGAAGTGCGTGTTTCTGCCCCGGCGTATAATCAATGTTCGTCATCATAAGAAAGGAAAAAAAATGGCTATCAGAAAAAGCTTACAAGAGGAAATGGTAGTGTCAGGCGCAAGAGAAGAATGGTTATCAAAATGTGTCAGGGCTTTGGAATCATCAGGCTTTACAAAAGTAACAAAGAACGAGGATCTCTGCCAGGTCGAGGCGGCCTACAAAAAATTCATGACACGGGGGACTGTCCTGATCACTTTGATTCCTTTGGGGCCTGAAACAAAACTTACGATTGTTTCAACAGCCAACATGGACAACATCTATGCGCTGTTCAAGAGCCCCAATAAAACGATCTTGTCCGCATTCAAGAAAGGATTGGAGAACAACTCACCGAACAGGGTAATCACACAGCATGAAGTTTCACTAGTCCCTTTCGATAAGAAACGAAGTGAGACTAAAATGAAATTCGACTGGGGAAACTGGAACCTTGGCGGCAGGGTTATTTTCGTTGCGGGATGCGCGGCAGTCATTTCCATGCTTATGGACTGGGTTGATGTGGGTATTGCGTCCCAATCAGGGCTATCGCAAGGCGCTTTCTGGTTCCTCGGCCTCTGGGCCTATCCGCTGCTGATGCTTTTCAAGAACAGGTCAATCAACAAGCTGTGGGGACTGGTGTGCGCAACCGCTTCCATCGTCTTGACGATTGGTTACATTTCATCAAAGTCAGTCGAACTGTTTGACGAAACGGTAAATGCGGCAGCCACTGGGGCGTGGCTATTCTTATTCGCGTCGATTGCATTGCTTATCGGCATACTCCAATACCGTCCGGCAAGCCCAGGTGATAACAACGCGGAGCCGGGCACTGGAACAGGCGCATAATAACTCGTGTCCATCCATTTAACATGGAGGACACCATGTGGTGTTTCCAATCCAGAAATGAGAATTTTTTCGCAAGATCAAGGAGAACAAGGGCTGACGCGGAGGCGTACTGTTGTACGCCGCACAAGGAAGCCCGCAGTTTGACACAGAGATTGCGGAAAAAGGCCATTTATGGATGGAAACTAGCTCACAGTTGTTTTACGAGGACAGACCGGAACCAGCAACGTGTTACAGGCTGACGGTCGGGGATCATAATGGAAACAAAAAGTATTTTTGAGCTGCTGGGAGCGGCAGGCTCGTTTGTCATGTGCGTCAGCGCGGTTCCTCAGATCGTCAAAACCTACCGGATGAAGCGCGCCGACGGCCTTAGCGGGTCTTATCTGACGGCCCTGACAACCGGCCTGTCGCTTGTCATGGTTTATGCCCTGCACACAGGGGACATGGTTTTTATTTTCGGCAATGCCCTTTCCCTCATGCTCACGGTCATACTGGCCGGGCTTTGGTATCAGTACGGGAACAGGCACAAAAGGTAATGGCGGTGTTCTTTTTTACAGGTCGGCAACCCATGAAATATCCGGGTCAGGCTCGGGCCATGTGCCGTTCGAATACGGCGTGATGCCGCAGCCGGCACATGGCCACGGCGGAACCCCTGAAAAAAGGAGATCTTGATGATAAAGAAAAATACGGCAATGTCCCTGGCATTTGGCGCCCTGAACGCGGCGGACTACATCACCACCCGGAGAATCCTGAACACCGGCGGCGAAGAGTTGAACCCGATAGCCGCCTTTTTCATCCGCAAAAACCACTTCGGAGTCTTTAAAGCCGCCGCCACACTGGCGGGCATGCTTGCCATCTGCACGGAAAAAGAGCCGCATCTGACGGGCAAGGTATTGCTGGGCCTCTATGGCTTTGTGGTGGCGCACAACATCAGCGAAATCGTGCGGCACGAAAGGGAGACAAATGCATACGCTGAAATCTGAATTTATAATGCAAAGCCATGTCAACCCTGCTACAGTTTTTGCGGGCCGTTATTTCATGGCTTTGATCGGTTGACTGCAATATGGACGGGGGATGATCATGGAAGGAAAGAAAGCGTTCTATAAGAAAGTGGAAGCGTCTCTAAAGGCGGCAGGATACCTTTATTATGATGGCGACAGGGATATTCGAGGCAAGGGAAGGCAGCATGCCAACAAGCCGGATTTTATCGCCTTCAAGGGCGGTAAAGTGTACATCGGAGAAATAAAATCTCCGGCCGAAGGCCCCAGGTCCGGCAGCTGGAGGCAGCGGCAGAACAGCGACACGGAAGCGTTTGCCGCCGTGCGGCGGGAGGTCGCCCCCCGCGAAAAAGCAGGGTGTGTGCCGCCCGAGGTCGGCGGGCATGAAATCATTATTCGCGGTCAGATTGCGGATTATGTCCGAAAAATAGGCGTCACTTTTGACCTGCCCCAGCCGGTTCCAGCGGAGGCCGAAATCCTGATGGCCTATGCCGTTCCGGAAACAGAAGAGCGGAATGTTGAAAAAGCCTTGGCAAACCACAATAAAAAGGTATATGAGAAGATCAAGACCGGAAACGGTTCAATCACCTATTTTTTCAATTGAATCCGGGATTTTGAAAGATGCTTTTGCCTATCCGTACAGGCCACTCATAAGAGGGGAAAAGGCAACATGGACGGGATCGTTCGGTACTGTGTCGTAAAGAAGCACAAGGGGCTGCTCAAAAGGAAGTTGCAATTCACCCATCTGTTCTTTATCCCGGCGGCTCCGAGGCAATACTTTTACGTTGCCTTGATCGGCCAGGCCACGGAAGAAGAAAACACATACATTGCCCAGCTTCTGATTAAACTGTCGGAAGAAATCATCGAAGATACAATCAAGGGGGAGTTCGAGTATTTCGGCAAAAACTTTGTAGAAGTCGAAGCCCTGAAATGCAGGTCCTCCAACCCGTCACCCGGAAAATATACTGTTAATGTCCTGGAAGAAGGCCGCAACATCAAATCGGATTTAGAGTTTTCGTATCAGCTTGAATACAGTACGGTTGACAGAAGAATTTATTTTCTGAAGGGCGACATTACCCTGCTTGACGCGGAAACATGAATTTAAACTCAATGAGGATTGCGTCATGGCCACGTATGGACAGTACAGAATAACCGAGAAGAAATGCGCCACATGCTCGTTCTGGGACGGGGTGCGGCAAATTGATTTTCGTGCCGACAAACCTTTTTATGTAAAGGCAAATGCCGGTCATGCGGATTGCATCGCCCAGAAAGGCAGAAAATCAACAGGCGCGACATACTGTCCCAAATGGCAACTGTGGGAAAAGCTGTTTTGTTCAAAATAAAATTTCTGGAGAGACGCCATGCATACCTTTCAAAATGAGAAAGATGGTAAGGAAAAAACAGTTGCCCATATCTGTGATTATGTGCGGGCCGACTTCCCACTGCTGTATCTTTATACGAGTGAAGAGGACGAAAGGGACAGAATATGACGGACGACAAGATACTCAGTGCCGCAGTGGACCTTCTCAAGGCCATGGATAAGACCGTTGACGACAGTTTTCCACGCGAAATCGCCGACATCGTCAAGTTTCACTCGAAGGGTGCGGCGATTGCTGGTGTCGCAGGAGGCTGGATTCCCGGCGTCGGCGGCACGGCCGCTGTTGTCGTATCGGCGGGTTTTGTGTGGACGATGTATGGCAAGATTAACGGCAAAATCGACCTCCCACTTTCCGAGAACATCATTAAGTCCGTCGCGTCCGGCGTCGCCACCAACCTCGCAAGTTACGCCATTGGTAGCATTGCCATTTCAACAGCCTTTTCCTTCTTGCCTGGCGTGGGAAATGTCGGTGCGTCGGTGATCGTCGGCGGAGTGTGCTACGCACTTACCTTGGCATCGGGGCTCGTTTATTTGAAGATACTCACGAATGTATTCAAGGCAGGAAACGCCCCGACTTCAATGACTGCAGACGAAATCAAGAAGGTCGCCAAGGCTGTTGTTGAGAACGAGGACATAAAGGCGGTGATGAAGGAGGCAAAAGAAGCTTACAAGGTTGCGAAAGAGGGTGGTGAGATCCAGGCAGAAGAGGAATGAAAGATCCAAACGTGAAATTATGGGGTAATTTCTTAAACAGATAAATGAAGAAAATCTAAAAAAGTCTATTGAAAAGCTTCTGGAAAAAATAAGGAGGGTCTTAAAGCTATGCTAGAAACGGGGGAAGAAAAATTTAATAAAGAAAAGTCAGAAAGTACGGGTGCCGATATTACACACAGCACAAATACAGAACAAACCGTTCATTCTCCTGATATGGAGCATGTTCGATCCTGTCTATCAGAATTGAAGGGTAAACCAAAATGTTATATTGAAGGAACCATCCCGGATCAGAAAATTATAAAATTTTCAGAAAAGTTGGGTGTTTCACGCACAGAAAAATTTTTAGGTTTGATTGATGACTCAATGGCGTTGTCTGTTGAAGGTGTAGTGTTTACAGATAATGGTGTCTATTCAAGGGAGGCTATGGAAGCCTCTATTTTTTTATCATACAAGGAATTAACTGAATCTGAAATAGATGGAGATTTTGGGATTATTAGTTCAAAAATTATTATTAGAAAAGGGTCTCTCGAATACAAAATAAAATTGACAGAAAAAGAGAGTGCCCAAATTTTATTTAATATACTTAAATGTTTAAAATTTTCTCCTGATGCTTTATGCAGGGACGAGCTCAATCACATTGAAAAGATGCCTATTGCGACTTCGTGCGAGGCCACGCCTAATAAGAATAAGGTCGGCTTGCTTTTAGATAATATTAAACACCTAATCCGTAATTTTTTTGTGCCGATAGTCGTTAAATCAATTGGGTACTCTATTCTACTTGGAATAGTTTTTTTTATTGCAGGTGTAGCTATGTGTTTTTGGGGCCTTGCCTTATTCCCGCCTAACATTAACATTTGGGTAAAGGTTCTCGTGGTTTTGATAGGAATAGTAATAGCTATCATATATGGTTGGTGTGGCGTGGCTTGGGGGCTAATATGGGGGGCGATTTCTGGTATACAAAAAAAGTCTCATGAGGTTAAAGGCTTTTTTAATCAAATAGTTGAACCTCTAACTCAAAACATAATTGAAAGAATACCTTTAGGGAAAAAAGAAATTAGTACCTCAGAATTTAAGAAAATTGTTGATGAAAAATTTGCTGATTTCCTTCAAGCAGACAATCAGCGGAAGGCTGCTTTTTCCATCACCGACAAAGCCTATCGCTTTATTACGCTAAAAATTTTTAACATACTTCATTCAGTTATTTTTATTGATTTTATTGAAAGTGTTCAACAGAGCAAATCTGGCAGTGTAAACATACAATCGTTAGAAAGATTCGCTAGAGAAGGGATGGTAAGTCTTGTGATTAACCGTATATTATGGAAGTTAAAATTAATGAAAATGGCTGTTTGGGGCTGTTCAGCTGTTTTGTTAATACCATGTTTTATTTTGTTTATTTTGTGAGTAAGGCCAAAATATTGCGGCATAGAATAGAATCGAGACCGAGGTTTATAGCTATTTACCTTATGACACGTTCTGAAAAACTGATCATGTTTGTGGCCACCGGGTTCGGAGCAGGGACCATTCCCTTTGCGCCGGGCACGTTAGGCAGCGTGGTGGGGGTAGGGTGCGCCTTTCTGGTGTCGGGCCTTTCCATGGGCTGGGCGCTGGGGATTCTGGCGGGTCTTATCGGTGTGGCGGTGTGGGTGTCGGACCGGGCGGAAAAGATGCTGGGTAAGACCGATCCGGGGTGCATTGTCATTGACGAGATCGCCGGCATGATGGTGGCCATGCTGGGCCTGCCGTTCACGTTCTGGCATGCGGTGGCCGGGTTTGCGGCGTTCCGGGTGTTTGATATCATCAAGCCGTTTCCCATTCGGCGGGTGGAGACGATGTTTCCCGGCGGGGCCGGCATTGTGGCCGATGATCTGCTGGCCGGCGTGGCGGCCAATCTTGTGGTGCGGGTTCTGTTTTTGTTTTTCGCGGCATGATATGGAGAGCAAGTCTTCGAAAATACGATGTTTCATGGCTTTTGACCTGCCGGCGGAGGTGATTGACGACCTGGCTTGCATTCAGAAAACGATTGCAGACGGCGGTGTGAAGATCGGCTGGGTGGCGCCGCAAAACATTCATCTGACGGTCAAGTTTCTGGGCGAAATTTCGCCGGAGGCGGTTCAAAAGGCCATGGCCGTGGCCGGACAGGCGGTCAAGGGGGGTGCCCCCATGCAGTTGGCGGCCAAAGGCATCGGTGTTTTTCCGGATATGAATCGGCCCAGGGTGGTGTGGGCCGGGCTTTCCGGGGACCTGCGATCTCTTGTTGACTTTCAGCGCATCCTGGAAGAGAATCTGGCAACTGCCTGTTTTGAAAAGGAAAAGCGTTCGTTTAAGGCCCATGTTACGCTGGGCCGCGTCAAGAGCGCCGTGGATGTGCGCAAGCTGGCCGCCGCCATGTCGCCCTGCCTTGATTTTCAATCAAAGTCCTTTTGCATCGACAGGCTGATGGTGTATAAAAGCGACTTGACCGCCGGGGTGCCGATATATACCCGGCTGTCCGAGTTTGCGCTGGGCGGGTAATTAAAATCGCTATCGAAATCGCTATCGGTATCGGTATCGGTATCGAAATCGAAATCGATGCGGCCGGTTGTTTCGATACCGATACCGATAGCGATACCGATCCCGATTTCGACGGTAAGATTAAGATGGGGTTGAAGTAACAATAATTGCCGTACCAACCATATTAAAGGAACAGACAGGAGGGTGAGATGAGTAACGCAGAAAAGACCAAGGCGGTTGAAAGCGCGATTACCCAGATCGAGCGGCAGTTCGGCAAGGGCGCCATCATGAAGCTGGGCACCGGGACCGTGATTCAGGTGCCGGCCATCTCCACCGGTTCCATTGCCCTGGACGTGGCCCTGGGCATCGGCGGCATTCCCAGGGGCCGGGTGACCGAGATATACGGGCAGGAGTCGTCGGGCAAGACCACTATCGCGCTTCAAACCGTGGCCGAAGCCCAGAAAAAGGGAGGAATCGCCGCGTTTATCGACGCCGAGCACGCCCTGGACACGGCCTATGCCAAGAAACTGGGGGTTAACACCGACGAACTGCTGGTCTCCCAGCCGGACACCGGAGAGCAGGCCCTGGAAATCGCGGACATGCTGGTGCGAAGCGGCGCCATTGATATTCTGGTGGTCGATTCGGTGGCGGCCCTGGTGCCCAAGGCGGAAATCGAGGGCGACATGGGCGACGCTCACATGGGATTGCAGGCCCGGCTCATGTCCCAGGCCCTGCGCAAGCTCACCGGCGTGATCGGAAAGACCAACACCTCCATCATTTTTATCAACCAGATCCGCGAGAAGATCGGCGTGTTTTTCGGCAACCCGGAAACCACGCCCGGCGGCAATGCCCTCAAGTTTTACGCGTCGGTGCGGCTGGACATCCGGCGCAGCGCGGCCATCAAGGACGGTCAGGACGCGGTGGGCAACCGGGTGCGGGTGAAGGTGGTGAAAAACAAGATGGCGCCGCCCTTCAAGACCGTGGAGTTTGACATGATGTACGGCGAAGGCATCTCCAAAACCGGCGAGCTTTTGG
Organism: Thermodesulfobacteriota bacterium; assembly: GCA_049320925.1. Lineage (GTDB taxonomy): Bacteria > Desulfobacterota > Desulfobacteria > Desulfobacterales > Desulfosudaceae > Desulfosudis. The sequence goes on from JBMORB010000336.1 coordinate 9,944, forward strand.
ATATCGGCGTGGAAAAGGGCATCATTGAAAAGAGCGGCTCCTGGTATTCCTACAACGGCGAGCGCATCGGCCAGGGCCGGGAAAACGTGAAGCAGTTTTTCACCGAAAAGCCCGAGGTCTTTGAAGAGCTGTACGCCAAGGTGAGGGAGAGCGCGGGGCTTTCCAGCGGCCAGCCC
>JBMORB010000337.1:0-3114 GCA_049320925.1 Thermodesulfobacteriota bacterium
GAGGATTTGGCCAGCCGCGGCGGAGTGCCGGTTTTCATGCGGCCGGTGGCAAACCCCAGCTCCCGCAGGCAGTCGGCCAGCTCCAGGGCGGCAAACTCACCGGCCCGGCCCGCGTGGTGGGAGTGGGTGCCGATATGCACCAGCCCGCCCAGAAACGTGCCGGCCGTGATAACCACGCACCGGGCACTCCAGGCAAAGCCGGTCTGGTCGATAACACCTTTGACCCGGTTGTCTTCCACGATCAGCCGGGTGACCAGGGCGGCCTTGAGGTCAATGCCGGGGAGGGCTTCCACTGCCTGCTTCATGACGGTGTGGTAACGGTGCTTGTCGTTCTGGGTGCGGGAGGAGTGAATGGCCGGGCCTTTTTTGGTGTTCAAGGTTTTGCAGTGAATGGCCGTTCTGTCCGCCGCCTTTGCCATTTCACCGCCCAGTGCGTCGATTTCCTTGACCAGGTGGCCCTTGGCCGTGCCACCGATGGAGGGGCTGCACGGCATGGTTGCCACCTTGTCCAGGTCGATGGCCACCAGCAGGACGGCGCACCCCATGCGGGCCGCGGCCAGGGCCGCCTCGCACCCGGCATGGCCGGCGCCCACCACGATAATGTCATATGTTTTTCCGCAACCCGACACGATTTTACCCGCCTCCGGTGGTGTTTATCCTGTTTTACCGTGGGATAAACTGGTAGAATATGGCCTACAAATTATAATCCTTTTATTGTCAGGTCAAGCGGTCCTGTAGCGTTCTTAAACGGTCGGTCCACGGCCGTTCCCGGCATGACACGCGGTATGCAGCCGTACTATCGGTCAGGAGAGCGTTTTCTTATGCAGATGTCGAAACGGGTTAAGGAAAAACTGGAGCTCAAGACCGGCCAGCGGATTCTCCGTGTTTCCATACAGCAGGTCATGATTGTTGCCGGGGCCCTGCTGTCGGCCCTGGGATACGCGGTGTTCCAGGTGCCGCATAATATCGCGGCAGGCGGTGTCAGCGGCCTGGGAATCATCGTCAACCACCTGACCGGGTTTCCGGTGGGCATGTTTTTCCTGCTGTTCAACGTGCCCCTGTTTGTCCTGGGCTTTTTCTGGCTGGGCCGGTGGCGGTTTGTCTGGTCCAGCATCATGGCGGTGACGGTGTTTTCCCTGGGGTCCGATTTTTTCATTCACTATCTGCCGATCTGGGTGAAGTCCTACCCGCTCACCTCCGACGGGCTGCTGGCCGCCATCTATGCCGGCGTGCTGTACGGCCTGGGCACCGGCCTCATTTACCGCTACGGCGGCACCATCGGCGGTACCTCCATCACCGCCCGGATCATTTACAATGTCACCGGGTATCCCCTGAGCCAGTCCTACCTTTTCACCGACCTGGCCGTGGTGCTGGCCGCCGGTCTTGTCTTCTCCATGGAGGCGGCCCTGCTGGCGGTGATCACCATCATCATGGTGGGCATCTTTTCCGATTTTGTGCTGGAGGGCAGCAGCCAGATGCGGACATTGATGATTGTCACGGAAAACCCGGACCCGATCCGCTATGCCATCATCAACGAACTGAAGCGGGGCGTGACCGAATGGGAGGTGGTGGGAGGATACTCCAAGACGAAACGGACCATGCTTTACCTGACCGTGCTGCGGTCAAGAATCTATGACGTCAAGTACATCATATCGCGGATTGACCCGGACGCGTTCATGGTGGTGGGGGTCTCCCAGCAGACCTGGGGCGGGTTCAACGCGCCCAGGATCGACCGGCGATGAAGCGTCGCCTACCGGCCGGACTCCACCAGATCCCGGTGCAGGGCGCACACCGCGGTTTGAAAATTCTTTTCATCCACCACGAACTGAATGTCCACCTGGCGCATGCATTTGTGCAGGCCCAGAATCTCCACGCCGGCGTTGGTCAGCGAGTGGACCGCCGTGGGCAGCACCCATGTGTCGGCCATGTTGGTGCCGATGGCCGAAACCAGGGCCACTTTTTTCACCAGGATGTCCGCTGACGGAAAGTCCGCCTTGATGCTTCCGGTGAGCTGCTTGACCGTTTCCAGGGGCGCCGCGATATAGTGGGTGAGGGTGTTGGCGTTGGTGTCCTTGGCCAGGTACCGGATTTTCTCGGCCGCCAGGTGCCTGAGAAGTCCCAGGTCGTGGTCCCACCGGCCCACCATGTCCTGGTCCCATACTTCGATGCCGGTGACCCCCTGCCGCCCGGCGATAATCTCCACCCTGGCCCCGGCGCTTTTGTAGTCGTTGGTGATCAGGGTGCCGGGATGATCCGGATCGAAGGCGTTTTTGACCCGCAACGGGATGTCGGTTTTCCGCAGGCCCCGGGCCGCGCCCGGATGTATGGCCTCCATGCCCAGGTCGGAGAGCTGGTCGGCCACGTCGTAATTGGTGTAGCCGATGGTTTCCACCCTGTCTTCCCCGATCATCCTGGGGTCGCCACTGCTCAGGTGGTACTCCTTGTGAATGATGCCCTCCCGGGCGCCGGTGAGCACGGCAATCCGGCTGAAGGTGATCTCCGTGTACCCCCGGTCATAGGTGTTCATGATGCCTTCTTTGCACTGGGTGTAACCCGTGACAACGGGCAGTTCTTCGGTGACATCGACGTTTTCGAAGGCCTTTTTAATGGTATCGTCCAGGGAGCGCTGTTCGGTGTCCATCCATCCGCTTAAGTCCACCAGCCGGGCGTTGATGCCCATGGACTTGAGAATGAGGTATGTGTTGTGGGCGCTGTGGGCCTCACCGATGGCGGACAGCATTTCACGCACGGTCATCAGGTGCTCGTCCAGCTTGAAGTGGCCGAAGGAGCAGAGCCGGGTCAGGTCGATGAGGCAGCTTCGAACGCCTTCTATGCGCTCCTTTACAAACCGGTCGGCCAGCGCCACGTCCAGGCCCAGAGGCTCAAACCCCTTGTTGATGGCGCACATCCGCTGGCCCACCCGGGTGATGGCCTGACCCCATGCCCAGGAGTCGTCATCCTTTGAGAACAGCGAATAGACACCGGACTCGCTGGTTTTCTTGTGTTCCAGCAGTTCGTTGGTGATACCGCCGTAGGCCGACACCACGATGACGCGGTTATAAAGATCCGCTTCCCTGCGGTCACCGGCAAGAATGTTGTTCAGCACCTGATCGA
>JBMORB010000337.1:3214-10019 GCA_049320925.1 Thermodesulfobacteriota bacterium
TCGCTGGTTTTCTTGTGTTCCAGCAGTTCGTTGGTGATACCGCCGTAGGCCGACACCACGATGACGCGGTTATAAAGATCCGCTTCCCTGCGGTCACCGGCAAGAATGTTGTTCAGCACCTGATCGAACCGGCTCATGGCGGTGCCCCCGATTTTTTCAACCGTATGGTTCCCCATTTTCGTTTTACTCCTCGACCAGTTCGTAAGACCCGTCGCGGTCATGGGTTTCACGGCCCGTGACCGGCGGATTGAAGGCGCAGATCAGCCGCATGTCTTCGGTGCCGCCCCTTAGAATGTGGCGATCGTGGTTGTTTAAGGCATACAGGACCCCGTCCCTGATCTGATGGACTTTACCGGTGGCTAGGTCTTCGATGGTGCCGTTGCCGGCCACGCAGTAAACCGCTTCCAGGTGGTTCTTGTACCAGAAAAAATGTTCGGTGCCCGCCGGAATGATGGTTTCGTGAAAGGAAAAGCCCATGCCGTCTTTTTTCAGCAGCAGGCGGCGGCTGACCCATCCCTCCCCGGCCACTTCCCGCCCGGTGCCGATGATCTGCTTAACATCCCTGACAATCATTATAACTCTCCCGTGAGCTTTTCTTCTTTTTCCTTCAGAATTTCGCCGATGGACCGGTCGACAATACCGATGCCCTTCAGCAGGGTCTCTTCGTCAATGGTCAAGGCGGGCAGGAACTTGACCACCTGGTCCTCGCCGCCGGCCAGCTCGATGACAAGGCCGTTTTCAAAGCAGCGTTCGGCCACCTGGCCGGCCAGGCCCCGTTCCGGCAGTTCCAGGCCGTGGATCATGCCCCGGCCCCGCACCGATGCGTTCAGTTCCGGGTATTTCCCGGCAATGGCGGACAGCTCCCGCTCCATGACCGCGCCCTTGTACTTTACCGCCTCTGAAAGATCGCTGGTGTCCCAGTAGCACAGAGCCCGGGTGGAGGCCACAAAGGCCAGGTTGTTGCCACGGAAGGTGCCGGTATGCTCGCCCGGTTTCCACTGGTCCAGGTCCGGCCGCATCAGGATGAAGGCAAGGGGCAGGCCCCCGCCGATGGCCTTGGACAGGCAGATGATGTCCGGCTTGATGCCGGCATCTTCAAAGCTGAAAAAGTCGCCGCTGCGGCCGTTACCCACCTGGATATCGTCGATGATCAGCAGAATGTCGAACTGGTGGCAGATCTCCGCCAGCTCCTTCAGCCAGTCCGGGCGGGCGATGTTGACCCCGCCTTCGGCCTGAATGGTTTCCAGGATCACGGCGGCCGGTATGTCCAGGCCGCTGGAGTTGTCGGCCAGCATTTTGCGGAGCAGGTCCAGGGTGTTGATCTCCGGACCCATGTAGCCGTCGTAGGGCAGAAAACTGACGTTGGACCGGCTGATATAGGCCTCGTCCCGGTAGAAAGTGTTGCCGGTGATGGCCAGTGACCCCATGGTGAGGCCATGGTAGCCGTTGGTGAAACAGACCACATTGGAACGGGCCTTGACCATGCGGGCCAGCTTGAGGGCGGTTTCCACGGCGTTGGTGCCGGTGGGGCCGGTGAACTGGATTTTGTAGTCCATGTTCCGGGGTTCAAGGATGGTGCTGCGGAATTTTTCCAGAAACCGCTGCTTTGCCTTGGTGGCCATGTCCAGGCCGTGCACCACGCCGTCGGCCTGAAGGTATTCAATCAGGGCCTGTGTGATCTGCGGATTGTTATGGCCGTAGTTGAGCGTGCCGGCCCCGGCAAAAAAGTCGATATACGCTTTTCCCATCTCGTCGATCATTACAGACCCTTTGGCCGACTGGAAGATCACGGGAAAGGACCGGATATAACCCCTTACCCGGGATTCCATGTTTTCAAATATACGCATGCTGCCTCCTTGCTTACATGTTTTGTCGCTGCAGATGAATCGGCCCGATCCGCATGAGGTGTTCCGGCGTTTCATCCGGGCCCATATCCGACCGAGTGAAAAACGGCGTGTTGGAGAACGCCCAGGCGGCCTCAAAATGCCGGGCCGCCGACTGAAACAGGCGGATGGATGCCGTGTTCCCCGGGACAATGGTGGCCTCAATAAACGCGGGCCGGGCCTTTTCAATAAGGGCGGTCAGTACTTTCCTGCCGATGCCCCGGCCCTGGGCCGCCGTTGCCACGCCAACCTGCCAGACGAACAGAGTGTTGGGCTGCCGGGGTAAAAAGAAGCCCGTGGTATAGGCGCACAACGCCCCTTTGCAACGGGCCACCATGCAGGTATCCTGAAAGCGACGGGCCATCAGCGCGTAGTAGTAGGCGGAGTTCACGGAGAGAACACCGGTTTCCCGGGCGATTTGCATCATGGCCGGGCCGTCGCCGCGGTCCGGTTCACACAGTTCAAGGGGGTCGGACCAATCCATTATTTCATGCCTCCGGGTTTTGCCTGATGCCGGCCAGCAGGGTTTCTCCGCCGGCATGCAGGATATGATTGCCCAGGCGCTCGCCTGTTTCGCATGCCTCGCGCCGGGGTCCGGTACGGGTGGCGGAGATGAATTCACTGCCGTCCAGGCTCATCAGGCCCGCAAAAAGGGTCAGGTTATCCCCTTCGATAACGGCCAGGGCAAAGGCGGGAATGGAACATCCGCCTTCAAGCCTGCGCAGAAAAGCCCGCTCCGCCAGCAGGCACGCCTCGCTTCCCGGGTGGTTGACGCAGGCGCGGATGCGTTCTTTCTTCTCAGCGGACAGCGATGTCGCCGCCTCCACGGCGATACAGCCCTGGCCCACCGGCGGAATGAATACATCGGTCGGAAAGTTATGGACAATCAGCGCGTCCATGCCCATCCGGTGAATGCCGGCATAGGCCATGATAATACCGTCGCAGAGGCCCGCTTTCATCTTCCGGACCCGGGTCTGCAGGTTGCCGCGGATGTCAACGGTCCGGACGTGGGGATAGTGGCGTTTCAGCAGCGCCTGCCGCCGCACCGAAGAGGTGCCGATGGTGACCGGCCGCGCCGGGTCGTTGAGAACCAGTCCCCTGTTGTGGCTCACCAGCACGTCCGCCGGCTGTTCTCGTTCAGTGAAGGCGATCAGTTCAAAACCCTCCGGCAGCACGGACGGCATGTCCTTGGCACTGTGAACGGCAATGTCAATGACACCTGTCGCCAGTTGCGCCTCCAGGGCCTCGGTAAAGACGCCCCTGGAACCGATTTTGGCGATGGCGGTATCCAGCACCTGGTCGCCCCGGGTGTCGATGGGCACGATTGTGGTGGCTATACCGGTGTTGTTTAATCGTTCTTCCACATAATGTGTCTGCCAAAGCGCCAGTTTGCTTTTTCTTGAACCTATTCTGATTTTCATTTTAGCTACGCCATGTTAGATATAATTAATACATAGTATACTGAATTATAAAAAAATATTTTTTATTCTCGTAAAAGATAAAAAGTAAATCATTAAGGCTTTAATAGGGATTTAAATTTATAAGAATAAAGAAAATAAGATATTTTTTTGATAATAATGTTTATTAACAATTCATGACTTATGTGTCAACGATTTTTTTGGATTATATCAATTAAATTATTTGGAATCCATAATTTACGTTGTATTAAATCGACGTTTTTGTATTATATGCTCAAGTGAGATTAGTATTTAATATATGTTATTAAAACAGTATGTTTTAACATTGTTGTACAAAAACGGTTTCAACAATGGCGGCCCATCATTTGATTTGTTTTTCCAGATCGAAATCGTTATCGGGATCGGTATCGAAATCGAATTTGGTGCACGACGGGTTTATCGTTTTATAAGATTTTCAATTCAAATGGTTATAAACACAAAACCCATTTCAAAAGTTGATTTTGGACAACAATAATGTTTTAAAGTGATCGCATGATTATGAAGATCCGGCCGGCACCGGCCATGATTTTTGGAATCAACGGTATTGTGATAGATTTGGATGCGAACGGCAGGCCGACCAGGGTCTGCCGGCCATGGAGCGCTTGATGTTTTTATCATTACAGGTCGTGGCATGACGCCGGACAGACGCTATTACGATTTAAACACTTACTTCCGGTCGGCTTTCGGATGCCGGGTGCACAAGATCACCCTGGACGCGGGGTTTTCCTGCCCCAACCGGGACGGCACGATTTCCACGGGCGGGTGCATTTACTGCAATGAAAGGGGGTCGGGCACCGGGGCTCATGCCAGAGGGCTGTCGGTGACCGAACAACTGGCGGCCGGCAAGGAGGCCATGGCCCGGCGCTTCAAGGCACAAAAATTTATCGCCTATTTTCAGGCCTACACCAACACCTACGGCCCGGTTGACCATCTGAAGCGGTTATATGACGAGGCCCTTGCCGTGCCCGACGTCGCGGGTCTTTCCATCGGCACCCGTCCTGACTGCTTGAACGATGCGGTGCTGGACCTGCTGGCATCTTATGCGCAAACCCACATGGTATGGCTGGAGATCGGTGTGCAGAGCGCTTCGGACAGAACCCTGGCCATCATCAACCGGGGGCACGATACGGCCTGCACCACCCGGGCGGTTCACGCGGCCAGGGCCCGGGGTATTGCCGTTTGCGGCCACATCATTCTGGGCCTGCCCGGCGAAACCCGGCAGGACATGCTGCGCACGGGCCGGTACATCGCGGATCTGGGCATGGAAGGGGTCAAGTTCCATTCGCTTTACGTGGTCCGGGGAACAGCCCTGGAGATCATGATGAACAGCGGAGGCTATCGATGCCTGGAACAGCGGGAGTATGTGGAACTGGTGTGCGATGTGCTGGAGGTGCTGCCGCCGGCCATGGTGATTCAGCGGCTCACCGGCGACCCCCACGCCGATGAACTGGCGGCGCCGGCCTGGACCCTGGACAAGCGGGGAACGCTGGACGCCATCAGGGATACCCTGAAGCGGCGCGACTCATGGCAGGGGAAGTTTTATCAGACTTCGGGAGGGTCTGTCTGAATTGTCGCCGGGCGGAAAGATACCGCCCGGCGACGGGCAACACCTTTAGTCTATTTGCCTTTGTACTTGAAAGAGATCCTGACATTGGCCCGGTAGGCCACCACCTTGCCGTCCTCGATCTTCAAGTCCAGCTGCTGGACCTCGGCGATTCTCAGGTCCTGGAGCGATTTGGCCGCTGTCTCAACAGCGGTCTTGGCCGCGTCTTCCCAGGATTTGGTGCTGGTGCCCACCAGGTCGATGATCTTGTACACACTGTTAGCCATGTCTTCCTCCTTGGTTTGGGGTTATGACAGGGCCCGTTCATGAATTTACGGACCGCATCGCACAGCGTCGTCAAAATCTTATGCCGCAAGGCAACGGTTTGACACGCTCCGGTGGTACCCGCGGGAGAGAGAGCCGCGTGTCGGGAAGAAAATGCGTTGCCCCCTGAAAGGATGGATTTGTATGGCATCCACTATAGGTGAAGACCAACGTCAGAGTCAAGCAGGAAGTAAGGCGGTGACGCCCGGCATATTCAACCGGCGGGTTTATGCAGGGCCGTCGGATTTTGATTCAGTCAATTCGCTGGAGGATTGAAAATTTTTGAAATAAAAAGCAAAACATGATAGAACCGTCGCCAAAACAGCCACAGAAAAACGCCACCACAAGGGGACGGTGCTTAAATGATTCTCATTATTGATTTCGGCTCTCAGTTCAACCAGCTCATCGCCCGGCGGGTCCGTGAATGCAAGGTCTATTGCCAGATCGAGCCGCCCACGATTTCCATCGACCGGATTCGCGCGCTGGCGCCGGAAGGCATCATTCTTTCCGGCGGGCCGTCGGGTATCTACGAAAAGAACAGTCCGAAGGTGACCCGGGCCATTTTTGACCTGGGCGTGCCGGTCCTGGGCATCTGTTACGGCATGCAGTTCATGGTGGACGCCCTGGGCGGCGCCGTTCACGCGGCAGCCAAGCGCGAGTACGGGTTTGCCGAGATTTCCGTAAAGGCGGCGGCGAAAATATTCAAAGGGGTCAGCAGAAAAAGCACCTGCTGGATGAGCCACGGCGATTCGGCCGAAACCCCGCCCCCGGGATTCAAAGTCATCGGCTCCACGGAAAACACGAAAATCGCGGCCATCGCGGACGTGGGCAGAAATTTTTACGGCCTTCAGTTTCATCCCGAGGTGGCCCATACCGCCGAAGGCACGGCCATGCTCTCCAATTTCCTGTTTGAAATCTGCAGGTGCAAGCCCGCCTGGTCCATGGCCGCTTTTGCCGAAGAGACCGTGGCCGAGATACGCAAAAGGGTCGGCGAAAAGCGGGTGATCCTGGGGTTGAGCGGCGGGGTGGACTCGTCCGTGGCCGCCCTGCTGATTCACCGGGCCATCGGCGCGCAACTGACCTGCATCTTCGTGGACAACGGCCTGCTGCGAAAAGACGAGGCAAAAAAACTCAAGGCGGTGTTTGCCGAAAAACTGAAGCTCAATATCCGGTTTGTCAACGCCGGGAGCCGGTTCTTAAATGCCCTGGCCGGCGTGACCGACCCGGAAAAAAAGCGAAAGATCATCGGCAAGGTGTTCATGGACGTGTTTGAGGCCGAGGCCAGGAAGATCAGGGGCGCCGAATTCCTGGCCCAGGGCACCCTTTATCCGGATGTCATCGAGTCCCAGTCTGCCTTTGGCGGGCCCACCTCCATCATCAAGTCCCACCACAACGTGGGCGGCCTGCCGGCAAAAATGAAACTCGCCCTGATCGAGCCGCTGCGGTTTCTGTTCAAGGACGAGGTGCGGGCCCTGGGCAAGACCCTTGGCCTGGACGAGGACATGATTCACCGCCAGCCGTTTCCCGGACCGGGGCTTGCCATCCGGATCATCGGCAAGGTGGACCGGGCCGGGCTGGAACTGTTGCGCAACATCGAC
>JBMORB010000338.1:0-9987 GCA_049320925.1 Thermodesulfobacteriota bacterium
CATGGGTATGGACCTGCGGCTTTCATCCATGGGGCCGGTCATTAAAAAACTGGGCATCGACGGCGTGGTGTTTGCCAGCAACCGCAGCTGCAAGGTTTTTTCCGTCATGCAGATGGACGAGCAGCGGCGCGTCAAGGAAAGGTTCGGCATTCCGGCCGTGATGATCGACGTGGACCACGCGGATGTGCGCAAGTTCAGCCAGGAGAATGTTTATGTGCGCCTTGAGGCCCTGCTGGAGAGTATTGAGGCCAAACGGGCCTCGGCGGTGTGACCATTAATATAATCGTACTCGTGCTCTTAATCCTGCTCGTGATCGAAAAACGGCTGTATTGGAGCAGGAGTAAGAGCACGAGCAGGAGCACGAGTGAGAGTAAGGGTAAGCGCAAGAGATGGGTCGCTGGGAAAGCTTCAGCCGGCCCTGTTCAGACAACCTAAAAAAGGAGCGCAGTGAATGAGAAGAGTAAATGTGATCGGCGTTGGCATGACCCCTTTTACCACCCCCAAGGCGAAGATTCCGTATACCGACATGGCCAAACAGGCGGCCGGCGATGCCTTGAAGGACGCCGGGGTAGGATATAATGAAATTCAGCACGCCTATACCGGGTGGGTTTATGCCGACAGCTGCGCCGGCCAGATGGCGCTGTATGATATCGGCATGACCGGCATTCCGGTGTTCAACGTCAACAACAACTGTTCCACCGGCTCCAACGCGCTTTTTCTGGCCCGCCAGGCCGTGGCCACCGGTGTGGTGGAGTGTGCCCTGGCCCTTGGCTTTGAGCAGATGACGCCCGGCGCCCTGGGTGTGGTGTTCAACGACCGTCCCATTCCCATGCAGCAGTTCTTCATCAAACTGTTCGAGTTTCAGCCGCCCAAACCCGGCGCACCGCCGGCAGCCATGCTTTTCGGCGGAGCTGGCGTTGAGTATCAGCAGAAGTACGGCATAAAAGATGAGGTGTTCGGCAAGATATCGGTCAAGGCCAGAAAACACGCCCAGCACAATGAACGGGCCGTGTTCCGCGACCAGTTGTCGCTGGACGAGGTCATGTCCTCGCCTCACATATTCGGCCCCCTGACCCGGTATCAGTGCTGTCCGCCCACCTGCGGGGCCGCCGCCGCCATCCTGTGTTCCGACGAGTTTGCGAAAAAGCACAACATCACAAACCCGGTCTATATCGCCGGCCAGTCCATGAACACCGATTTTTCCAGCACCTTTGAAGCCAGAAGCGCCATGAACATCTGCGGCTACGAGATGAGCAAGGCGGCGGCCAAAGATGTTTACGAGCAGGCCGGGCTGGGGCCTGAAGACCTGGACGTGGTGGAGCTGCACGACTGCTTTACGGCCAACGAGCTGATCACCTACGAGGCCCTGGGCCTGACACCGGAAGGCACGGCGGAAAAATTCATCGAAGACGGCGACAACACCTACGGCGGCAGATATGTGACCAACCCCTCCGGCGGGCTGCTCTCCAAGGGCCATCCCCTGGGCGCCACGGGTCTTGCCCAGTGCGCTGAACTCACCTGGCAGCTTCGGGGCCAGTGCGGGGTCCGCCAGGTGGAGGGCGCCAAAGTGGCGTTGCAGCACAACATCGGCCTGGGCGGCTGCTGCGTGGTGGGCATGTATCGCAAAGACTAAGCCGGACTATAATTATGCAACAGGGAACCTCCATTTTTTGTCATCGGGTTCGAAATCGGGATCGCTATCGAAATCGACGCCGATCCCGATCCCGATCCCGATAGCGATTTCGATTTGGATAAGAGGAATTTCAGTTTTACTTCAAAAGCACGTTTATTCTAAAACGTCATTGCGAGCCGGAGGCGAAGCAATCTTAAACTTTCAAGTGCGAAGAGGATTGCTTCGTCGCTTTGCTCCTCGCAATGACGGGGGGCGCTTTTGCCGTCGCCAAATGCTATGTGGGACAGGCTGCTCCTCGCAATAACCTTAAACGACATCGCAAACAAATCAGACGGGAGGGAACAATGGGTAAACGGGTGCTGCGAACCAGGTTGTGCGACATGCTCGGCATTGAATATCCCATTCTCAGCGCCGGCATGGGGCCCACCCTGATCGGTGAGCCCAACGGAGCCCCGGTGGAACTGGTGGTCGCGGTTTCCGAGGCCGGGGGCCTGGGCGTGCTGGGCGGGGCGGGATTCAACCTGGAAGAGCTGCAAAGTGCCATCCGGGAAATCAAGTCGCTTACGGACAAACCTTTCGGCGTGGACCTGCTGTTGCCCAAGAATCTGCCGGACGGCGCGGGCATGACCGGTGAGATCCCGCTTTCCCGGATTCTCCGGTCCCTTCCCGGTCCCTATGTGGAATGGTACGAAAAAGTCAGGGCCGAACTGGGGCTGCCGGAGTCGGACCTGACGGTGCGTTCCGACACCGTGACCATGCATGCCGATAAGGCCATCAGGATCTGCATAGAGGAGCGGGTGCCGCTTTTCTGCGCCGGTCTGGGCGACCCCGGCTTCATGGTCAAGGATGCCCACGCCGCGGGAATGAAAGTATTGGGCGTTGTGGGCAACGCCAAAAACGCCGGCCGGGTGGCCGCTTCGGGGGTGGATTTTGTCGTGGCCCAGGGCCATGAAGGCGGGGGCCATACCGGCCGGGTGGGCACCATGGCCCTGCTGCCCCAGGCCATCGACGCGGCGGCCCCGGTGCCGGTGATCGCCGCCGGCGGCATCGGCGACGGCCGGGGGCTGGCGGCTTCGCTTGCCATGGGCTGTATCGGCGTCTGGGTTGGAACCCGGTTTCTTGCGTCCAAAGAGGGCGGTGCCATGGACCTTTGCAAACAGCGCATTCTGGAATCCACCGACGAGGGCACCCGCGTCAGCACCCTGTACACGGGGAAAACCTCACGGGTGAACACCTGCAAGTTTCATGAAATATGGGACGGGTCCGGCCTGCCGGCCCTGCCGTTTCCAGTCCAGGTGGTTCTGGCATCGGCCCTGATCCGGGGTTTTGTCCAGGCGGGGAAAGATGAGTATGTGGCGGGCTTTGCCGGCCAGATTTCCGGGCTCATCAAAGAGATCAAGCCGGCCCGGGACATCCTTCTGGAGATGGTGGAAGAGGCGGCGGATATTCTGTCCAGAAAACTCAAAGAGGATGTCGTTGTCCGGTAGTTAACCCGAACACTATTGTTCCAAAAGAGTTTTAAACATGGCAGGGCGGAGACACGCCTGTTTATCCAGATCGAAATCGCTATCGGGATCGGAATCGGAAAACATATGCTGCCTTACTCCCAAAGGTTATTTTCCTGTCATGTTTATCCGTGTCCTTTTCTTTGGCGCAAAGAAAAGGACCAAAAGAAACATGCCCTGCAGCTTGGCCTGCGGCTGCCCTCGCGCAAACCCTTTTTTCGGCGCGGTCAGGAACTCGCCCGCCTGCGGCGGGCTCAAACAGCCTGCCCGCTGTTTCCGAAAAAAGCATTCGCGCTCGGCAGCGCGAAAGCGGGTACGACCTGCCATTGATGTCCCGGCGTAGTGTGTCGGAAAGCATCGATTCATCACCCGGATATCTTATAAAGTGTCAGGGAATGGGGGACGATAATGCTCAACCTCGAGTTTTCAGAATCCATGATCAGGCTTCAGCAGGGCGTAAAAATGGTCGCCCGGCAGGTGCTGCGGCCTATATCCAGAAAATATGACCAGCTTGAGCATGTGTATCCCAAAGAGCTGGACACTTTTCGGGGCGCCCCGCTCTTTTCCCGGTCTAAAAAGAAGCCGGATAAAGAACGCCCCGCCGGGGAAAAAAAGGACCCCATCGGCACCAACCTGGCCCAGATTCTTTCCGTGGAGGCAATGAGCTGGGGGGACTGCGGCATGCTGATGTCCTTTCCCAACGCCGGGGTGGGCAATGCCGCCCTGGTTGCCGTGGGAACGGATGACCAGGTGGAAAAGTTCGGCCATCTGTGGATCGCGTTTGCCAATACCGAGCCTGAAGCCGGGTCCGACGCCGGATCCATCAAAACCACCGCCGAGCTCGACGGCGATCAATGGGTGCTAAACGGTGAAAAGATTTTTGTCACTTGCGCCGACCGTTGCGACGCGGTGATTGTGTGGGCCACGCTGGATAAAAGTGCGGGCAAGTCCGGCATCAAACCCTTTCTGGTGGAAAAGCAGACGCCCGGCCTGACCATGACGCACCTGGAGAACAAGTGCGGACTTCGGGCCTCGGACACCGGGACCTTTGTGCTGAACGATTGTCGTATCCCCAAAGAAAACCTTCTTGGCAGCGCGAAAATCGAGCAGACCACCGAAGGTTTTAAGGGCGTGATGAAGACCTTTGACATGACGCGGCCCATGGTGGCGGCCATGGCTACCGGACTTGCCGGCGCGGCATTGGACCTGGTCCGGGAAAAGATGGAACAAAACGGCATCGTCCTGGATTACCACGGGGGACCCACCGCCGTCAGCGCCATGCAGAAAGCGTTCTACCGAATAGAGGCCCACCTGGAAGCCATGCGGCAGCTCACGTACAGGGCCGCCTGGATGGCGGATGACGGCCGGCCCAACAACCTGGAAGCCTCCATGGCCAAGGCCAAGGCCGGCAGATGGGCCACGCTTATTGCCCAGAAAAGTTGTGAATTGCTGGGCCCCCTGGGGATATCCACGGAAGAACTGGCGGAAAAATGGATGCGCGACGTCAAAATCATGGACATCTTTGAAGGCACGGGCCAGATTCAGCACCTGATTATCGCCCGCCATATTCTGGGCCTGTCCAGCCGCGAGCTGAAGTAGAAAAGGGCATGGCATTCTCATGGAAGCTTTTTTGATGGGCGGTTGGCCGTTGTATTAGCCGCACCGGTGTACGGCGCTCCCTGCCTGTTCGTCATGCCACCTTATTCGCCCCGCCGATTACAAATCAAAAAACAGGTTATGCGTGGCCTTAGTTTCCACATCCACAACCTGTAACCGCAGTTGCCGGGCAGATGCAGCTTCAGCCGGGAAAAAGAGGAAACCCCGGGCCAGGGTGTTGGGCATAATGGCCTTGTTTTCCAGCTGGCGGTTCATCAGGTCTTTTCGAATGGCCTGCTCGGCGTCGTCGCTGTCCATTTCCTCGGCCGCTCCGAACAGGGTGCCCCCGGCCGCGCCGATGGCCGCGCCTTTTCCGATGGCCTCGCCCACGTTGTTGCCCGTCAGGATGCCGATGGCCGCGCCCACCACCGCGCCGCCGGCCGCGCCCAGCAGCGATCGCTTGCCCGCCTGTTTGGCGATACGGGCGTATTCCGAACTTTTATCCAGCCGGTCATAGGCCGTGGACTGGTCCAGCAGGTTCCAGTAGTTGCCGCCGGCGTCCACTAAAAAGGTCTGACCCGGATTGAACTGGAACGAACCGGCGCTTTTGTTATCCACCACGACCTGCACGGGCAGCAGTCCGGCCTTGATAATATTGAACCCAAAGGCTTCGCCTGCCTTTTTTTCATCGGCGTAGGATAGGGCCGCCAGTTCCATGCCGTTGATGGACTGCATGTTGTCAAAAGCCGCTGGCGGCTGGAAGGGAACTTCCTGCCGTTTGTAGGGAACACAGGCCGTCACAATCACGAGCGCCAGCAAGCAGGGGACGATTTTTTTCATGATGAAAACTCCTGTAGCAAAGAGGGGGTAATTTATTGTCGATATTACACCAGTGGAGCAGGCATGATGTCAAGCGGGAAATCTCCTGTCATTTCCCATTCGTTTTATGCCGGTTGAAACAGCTCCCTGGCCCGGTGACAGGCCACCTGGTGGTCCTGCGACGGGCTGAAAGGGGCCGGCTCAAGGGGCGGCTCGCCGGTCTTGCAGATGTCGATGGCGTGGGGGCACCGGGTGTGAAACCGGCAGCCGGACGGCGGCGCCGAAGGAGAGGGAACATCCCCGGAAAGTACCTGCTTTTCCTTTCTGGATTTTGGGTCGGGAACCGGAATGGCAGAAATAAGCGCCCGGGTATAGGGGTGCAGGGGCGTCCGGTAGATGGTGTCGGCATCGGTGATCTCCACGATCTTGCCCAGGTACATCACGGCGATGCGGTCGGACACGTGGCGGACCACGGCCAGGTCATGGGCGATAAACAGGCAGGTAAACCCGGATTCGTGCTGAAGGTCGAGCAGCAGGTTGAGAATCTGGGACTGAATGGACACGTCCAGGGCTGAAACCGGCTCGTCGCATATGATCAGGCGCGGGTTGAGCGCAATGGCCCGGGCAATCCCGATGCGCTGGCGCTGGCCCCCGCTGAACTCATGGGGAAACCGGCCGGCCGCGCTGGCGGGAAGGCCCACCCGGTCCAGAAGCGCACGGACCGATTGCCGGCGTTCGGGCGCGGTGCCGATGTGGTGAATTTTAAAAGGTTCTTCAAGCATATCGCCCACGGTGTGGCGGGGGTTTAAGGACTCAAAGGGGTCCTGAAACACCATCTGGATATGGCGCCGCAGCCGCCGCAGGGCCGCGCCGCGCACGTCCGCCAGGTCTGTGCCGTCAAACCGGATGGCGCCGGCAGTGGGCGCGTAGAGGCGGGCCACGCACCGGCCCACCGTTGTCTTGCCGCAGCCGGATTCCCCCACCAGCCCCAGGGTCTCGCCGGTCCGGATGGAAAAGGTCAGGTCGTCCGCGGCCCGCACATGGGCCACGGGCCGCAGAAAGACACCGCCCCGCACGGGAAAATATTTTTTCAGGTGTTCCACCTCAAGCAGGTTGGGGCCGGAAGTTGCCATATCACCTTCTATCCAAATCGGGATCGGGATCGCTATCGGGATCGAAATCGTAATCGATTTTACATGCCGAAGACCTCATGGCAACTCCTTCTCAACCGCGTGACAGCTTGCCATATGCTCCGGCCCCACGGACACCGGAATCGGCGCAACCGTTCTGCAGATATCCATCACCTTCGGGCACCGGTTTTGAAACCGGCATCCCGGGGGCAGTTCTGCTAGGGATGGCACCATGCCGGCAATGGTGGCAAGTTTTGTTTTTCGCCTGTTGTCCAGCCGCACGATGGAGGCCAGTAATCCCTGGGTGTAGGGATGGGCAGGCCGATCAAACAGGGTGGCCGTGTCAGCGCTTTCCACCAGGGTACCGGCGTACATCACGCACACCCGCTGGCAGGTTTCGGCGATCACGCCCAGGTCGTGGGTGATGATCATCACGGCCATGCCGCTTTGCCCCTGAATCGTTTTGATCAGTTCCAGGATCTGGGCCTGAATGGTGACGTCCAGGGCCGTGGTGGGCTCGTCGGCGATGAGCAGGTCAGGGCCGCAGGCCAGGGCCATGGCGATCATCACCCGCTGGCGCATGCCGCCGGAAATCTGGTGCGGGTACTGGGCCAGACGCTGGGCGGGGTCTGGAATACCCACCTTTTTGAGCATCTCCACCGACGCGGCAATCACCGCCGCTTTGTCTTTTTCCCGGTGGTGCAGATGATAAACTTCTCCAAGCTGGCGGCCGACGGTGTGCACCGGGTTTAACGCGGTCATGGGCTCCTGAAAGATCATGGCAATGCGCCGTCCCCGGATGGCGCGCATGGATTCCGGCGGCAGGGAGGTCAGGTCCGTGCCGTCGAGAAGAACACGCCCGCCGTCGATGCGGCCGGATGGTTTTGGCAAAAGCCGCATCACCGACAGGGCCGTCACGCTCTTGCCGCAGCCGGACTCGCCCACCAGCCCCAGGATTTCACCCCGCCGCACCTCAAAGGAAAGGCCGTCCACGGCGCGCACCCGTCCCGCCTCGGTGTCAAACGAGACCGACAGATTTTCCACGGCAAGTAATGTTTCGGTGTTCAACGGATGACGCCCCTTTTCCGGACTGTCTTTCCTGAAAGCGGTATTCAGGCTGACGATATCATTTTATCCAAATCGACATCGCTATCGGGATCGAAACCGAAAGCCATTTATCATAATTTCCCTGTGCCAGGGTGATTGTACAGGTGTAGCGGAAACCTTCAGGTTTCCATAAACAGACCTTTCATCTTTATTGTCCGGACCTATGGCGGCCTGAAGGCCGCCGCTACATTCCCCGTCAAAGCGCTTCATACATCAGGTTATTGCTTATAAAAGGTTTTATCCACGATGGTCACCGGCGCGAAAGCGGCGCCGTCCTTCATGGCCGTCTGTGTTTTGTCATAGGCCTTCTGATCGAACCAGAACAGGCCGCCCGTGGCGCTGTTAAAGGGGTCGAACAGGTCGTCGGTGTGCTTTGTCCCCGGCGGCACGGGCAGGCGCCACCAGCGCCAGTATGCTTCACGCACATAGGGAACCATGAAGGTGGGCACAAAACAGCCGATCTCGTGAATCTTTACCTGGATTCGCCGCGACAGGTCCTTGCGTTCGTTCTCGTCCAGGCTGTTGCGGTAGGCGTCGATCAGCCGGTTCATTTCCGGATCATCGGTGTTGGTGATGTTGTTGGTCTGGGGCTTGTGGGCGTTTTCCGAGTGAAAGTGCTCCCAGTACTGGGGCCGCAGCGACGTGCTCCATGCCACCCAGGCCACTTCGTGCTTTTTCTCCATCACCTGCTTGTAGGACGCGGCCGGATCGAGCTGGCGGAGGTTCAATTCGATGCCCGCCTTTCGGGCCTCTTCCTTCAGGACCACCAGTCGCGGGGTGTAGTTGTCCTGGCTGTAGGTCACGCCCACGGAAAACCGCTGGCCGTCTTTTTGCCAGATACCGTCGGACCCGCGTTTCCAGCCCGCCTCGGTCATGTAGGCTTCCACCCGGGTCAGATCGAACCGCCTGGCACGGACATTCGGGTTGGTGTAGTCGCCGTATCCCACAAAACCCTGTTCCAGGCGGAAGTAGTCGTTCCGCAGAACGGTGGCCATCACTTTTTCGATGTTCATGGCATGGGCAAAGGCGTAGCGCACCCGGGCATCCTTGAATACCTCCACATCCTGGTTGAGCCACAGGCCGTTGGCCGACTGCTGGGTGTCGTTAAAAAACCAGATTCGCCCGACATAACCTTTTTCAAAAACGGGTGTTTCTGTCTTGTCGTGCCAGAAGTCGGGCATGGTGAGGGGGAAAACGTCTATCTGTGCCTGCTTGAAATACTCCCAGGACATGTTGAAGTCCTTTACCACCGAGTAGACCACCATGTCCACGTTGAAACGGTTTTTAAAGTAGCGCAGGCCGTCGCCCCACCAGTCGGGCTTGCGTGAAAATTCTACGAATTTTCCCTTTTCGAAACGGGTGATCTGATAGGGCCCTGTGTTGGGCGCGATTTCCCAGTTGTATTTCTGGACAAAGCCTTCATCCAGGGTGCCGTAAAAGTGGCTGGGCGTGGGTGACAGGCCCGCCTTTAAATAAAGGTCGGGGTCGGCCTTGGTGGCCACCACGGCCAGGGTGTGGTCGTCATACACGATGACCTTGTCGATTTCCTTTGTGTAGTAGTCGTTGTACCAGGGCGCCACAATGTGCGGAGAGCGCATGAACTCCAGCGTGTAGGCAAAATCGTGTGCCGTCACCGGCATTCCGTCCGACCAGCGCGCATCGGGGTTGAGCCTGAAGTACATGGTTTTTTTGTCTTTGCCGAAAGCCCAGTGGGCGGCGAGCTCCGGGATAATGTGCTCGGTGTTGGGATGAATATTGATCAGGGAAAGCTGGTTGTCCAGAATGGCGCTGCGGAAACTGCTGTTGGAATCGGGGCCCACCACCCGGAAGGTGAGGGGAAAGCTCAGCAGCGACAGTTTCAGCGTTCCGCCCCTGACTGCCTCCGGGGACGCAAACACCGGGTCCGTGTCGTTGGTCAGCCATTCGATATCTGCCGGCAGTCCGGTTTTGGATACAGGCGCCCGGAAGGGCGGGTGGGCCGGCCCGGGTTGCGCCTGTTTCCCGCCTTTGTCGGAGGAACACCCCCAGGCGAGCACCACGGCCAGGACCACCAGCGCCGATACCAGATATTTTATTTTTTTCATCCTGTTCAACCCTTTCAATATTTCAGTAAGGTCTTTTGTCGATATTTACGGCGGCTTTGTAAAACGGTCAAGTTCAAGGCGCCGCAAGCCCGAGGAACGAGGCGTACTGAATG
>JBMORB010000339.1:0-9949 GCA_049320925.1 Thermodesulfobacteriota bacterium
GCATGCCGTCAAGGGCCGTGCGTGGAAAAGGGTATAGACGTTCAGGCGAAAAATGTAAACAGGTTTTCAGGGCGGTGTCATGCAAACGGACTCGGGCCGGCAAGGGGCCCGGCCGTTTGCCTGAGCCGCGGAACAGCCGGGTCAAAACACAGGGTCAAAAGAGGGTAAGGGGCCGGCATGACATCCTCTCCAAAGTCATATGCCCAGCATCAGCTTGATGGTGGTGAAAAAAATCAGCAGGCCGGTGATGTCCACAATGGTGGTCAGGGCCGGGCTGGCGATGACGGCCGGGTCCTTTTTCAAAAGGGCCGCGAACATGGGCAGCAGCACACCGATCATGGTGGCGGAGATCACCTGAAGCCCCAGGGCGATGGCAATGGCAAAGCCGATGGTGAGCAGGGAGTGACTGCCCGCCGAGGCCGAGTTCCCGCCGAAGAAAAACACCCGGCCAAAGGCCACAAGCCCCAGCATCAGGGCCAGCACAAAGGCCACGTGGAACTCCTTGAAAAGAATTCCAAGAATGTCTCTGGGCGACACTTCCTTTAAGGCCAGTGCCCGGATGATCAGGGCCGCGGCCTGGCTGCCCGTGTTGCCGCCGGTGTCGGCCAGCATGGGCATGAAAGTGGCAAGAATGGCGAACTGGAGCAGCAGCCCTTCGTAGCTCTGCACGATATAGCCCGACACCATGCCCAGAAAGGCCAGCATCACGATCCAGGGAGACCGGTTCCGCAGGTGCTCCCACGCGGAGGTTTTCATGTACACCCCGGCCTCGTGGCTGCCGGCGATGGCCATGAGTTTTTCCATGTCTTCGGTCTGTTCCTGGGTGATGATGTCCAGGGCGTCGTCGTGGGTGATAATGCCCACCAGGGTGTCGCCGCCGTTGATGATGGGCAGGGCCAAAAGGTCGTATTTCTGAATCTTGCGGGCCGCCTCTTCCTGGTCGTCCCCCACCCGGGCGAAGATCACTTCCGGATGCATGATGTCTTTTATCAGGGCGTCCTTCCGGGCGATGATAAGTTCCTTCAGGGACACAAATCCCTGAAGCCGGCGGCCCTCGTCCACCACGTAGGCCGAGTAGATCGTTTCCTTGTCCGGCGCCACTTTGCGAAGGTGGTCGATGGCCTGGGAGGCGGTCAGGTGCGGGGGCAGCGTGGCATAGTCCGAGGTCATCACCGCGCCGGCCGTGCCTTCGGCATAGGCGGTCAGGCGGCGGATGTCCTCCCGCTCGGCCTGGGCCAGGGCGGGCAGCACCGATTCCTGCATTTCTTCGGGCAGTTCCTTGAACAGGTCGGCCCGGTTGTCCGGGGGCATGTCGGACAGCAGGCGGGCGATATCCATGCGCTGCAAAGAGCCGATGATCTCGATCTGGAGATCCTCGTCCATGTGGCTGAAAATTTCGGAGCGCAGGGGAAAGTCAGCGTGGCGCAGCACCGCCCACGCGTCCTTGCCCGGAAGCGCGGAAATCAGCTCCGCCACCACGGCGGGATGGCCGGTTTTGCAAAAGGTTTTAAGTGCCTGGGCGTCCCCGGCTGCGATCAACTCCTGCAGTTCGGGGACAAGAAGCGGATTTTTGAGTGTCATGGTTCACCTCCATAATGGCCGCGGCAAGGGGTCATGCGGCCGGCGGTGAACCGGAGGGCTTAGGCGCGAATGGGGCGCCGACCGTTCACGTCGCGGGCCGCAAAGCCGAATCGCTGCGGTCCAGGATCGTCGGGATCGGGGTGCGTCGACGGGCGGACAATGGCCGGCCGACTGTGAGTGCCATCCGAGCCGTTCATAAAAGCCTCCTTTGGGGTTGACGTGAAAAGGCACCGGCCAGAACGCGCCGATGCCGCAAAAAATATGCAAGCGTTATAATGGATTGTGCCGCAAAAGACAAGCTTTTTCTTCGGCCGGGTCATAGGGTCATAAGGGACGTTTATGTTTTTATGTTTCCTAAATTTTGCACCGGCAGCCTTTCTTATCAGGTTTTTCACCTGCTCAAACGGGTTCCCCGGTTTTCTTGCCCATCTGACCCACCATCAGCATGAAAATATTGATATCCGGGTTGAAGCGCATCATGATGCCGCCCAGGGTCAGCAGGACCCGTCCCAGCAGGACAAAATGCCGGGGCACCCGGACGGCCGGGTATTTTTTGATCAGTTCCAGTCCCCGGGAGAGTTTCTGCGTTGTGTCCACGTCGGCCAGGCTCTGCTCCGGGCCCAGCATCAAAAGTTCGATAAAATCCGTTGCCATTTCCCGCAAGACCGCGTCTGATTCCGTGCCGGCGGCAAACCCCATGCGCTCAAACAGACGGGCCATGGCGTCCGGGTCCCGGGACAGAATGGCGGTGATCATTTCCATATAAAGGGCGTAGGTCTCGGCTGAAAAATCTTCCACGCAGCCAAAGTCGATCAGGCCCAGCCGGTCGCCGGCCAGCACCATCATATTGCCCGGATGCGGGTCGGCGTGGAAAAATCCGTGGGTCACGATCTGGCTGCAGAAACTTTCCGCGATCAGGGCCAGCAGGCGGTTTCTGCGTTCCGGGGAGGCTTTTTCCAGAAAAGGGATCAGCCGTTCGCCTTCCAGGTGTTCCATGGTCAGAACGCGCCGGGTGGACATTTCAGGATAGACCCCTGGCGCGACCACGCGCGGATCGCCTGCGGTCTGCCGGTTGAACCTGTTGATATTGGCCAGCTCCCGGCGATAATCCAGTTCTCGTCGCACCGAGTCGGCCAGGGTACGGCTGATTTCAGGCAGGCCCGGCACTGGAAACAGGTCGTTGGTGATGTCCGCCGCAAGGATAAAGGCCGTTAAATCGATTTCCGCCGTGTGCTCAATGTCGGGCATCTGCACCTTGATCACCACCCTTGTGCCGTCGGGCAGCTCGGCCGGGTGGACCTGGGCCAGGGAGGCGGCGGCAAGGGGAGCGGGATCAACGCGGGCAAAAACCTGTTCCACGGGCCGGCCGAATTCGGATTCAATCCGTTGGGCGATGGCGTGGTACGGGACGGGCGGCACCCGGTCCTGAAGCCGGCCCAGGTATTCGACATAGGCCGGGGGCAGGGCGTTGGCGTAAGTGGAGGCAAACTGGCCGATCTTGATCAGGCCGCCGCGCATCTCCACGCACAGGTTGTAAACCCGTTTCGCGTTCCGGTGATGCAGGGCGTCCAGTGCCTGCTGTGCCTCAGGGGCGGATAAAAACCGGGCCTTGACCGCATGGACGCGATAACTTGCCACGATGCGGATCAGTTCGGCAAAAACGCGGGCAAACCGCGGAGTGGAGCGGATGGCGTCGCTCACCGACGCCGCCCGGTCCCATGCCCGTGCATACACGGCCTCGGCTTCGCCGGCCACGTCAAACGAATCGCGGACCAGGTCGGTGACGAGCTTTTCCGCGTTTCCCAGCACATTTAACGCCAGCGCGCAGGAGCGGTTGATCACGCGGTCCGTGCGGGCAAGGAGGGTGTCCCGGTACGCCGGCAGGGCAGAGGGCAGGTCAAGGCAGTTATTCATTAGTGTCCGCAGGGCCTGTGTCTTCATGGGGCATCATCTCCTTTAAGCAGGTTAGGCAGAGGGTGGGGCGCGGGCCATTGCCTTCCACCACCGCGATGGCGGCCCGGCTTCCTTTTTCAAGGATCCGGTTGCACTGGCGGCAGATGGCGTTGAGATTCAGGATGGCCTCCTGCCAGCCCAGGACGCGGCCTGTTTCAAACGCGGGGTCGGCTGCCGCCCCCCCCTGCTTTTGCGCGGATGACGACGCGGACCGTCTGCGCGCGGACCGGGTGATGGCCGCGCTGTCGGTAACGATGTTGTCAACCAGATCAAATGTGTTGGAAAGAACGTTGCGCACCAGGTTGGACACCGAAACCCCGAGGGACCGGGCCTCTTTTCGGATCTGTTTTTCCAGATCCGGGCTGATGCGCGTGTGAAGCACCTTTTCTTTTTTGTTTTCCTGGGTCATATGGCCCTCCTTTGGTTGTGATACGTTTGTATACAAACTGTATCACAATGTGATAAAAGTCAAGCGGGTTTTTATATTTTTGAAAAAATTTTGGTTCTACATAAATTTTTAATTTATAAAACAATATGTTAATACTTAATGCCATGAGTGCCCAAGTTAAGTTTGGTTAAAAATACCATGAAAATCTTTCTTGACATGACAGATTTTCATGGTATATGGAACATATGATACTTCGAAATTCCCTGCATGATAAGTTGAGAAGCGCCTTGGCGCGCAGTCGTGTGGTGGTTCTGGCGGGCCCGCGCCAATGCGGGAAAACCACACTGGCGCGGGCGTTGCTGGACACCTCTTCCGTTAACTATTTTGATCTGGAAGACCCTTTGAGCCTGGCGCGCCTGGACGAGCCCATGATCTCCCTTCAGCCGCTTAAAGGACTGGTGGTGATTGATGAGGTGCAGCGGCGCCCCGACTTGTTCCCGGTGCTGCGCGTACTGGTGGATCGCAGGGATTCCCCGGCCCGGTTTCTTATTTTGGGCAGTGCTTCGGGCGATCTTTTACGTCAGACTTCGGAAAGCCTTGCCGGAAGAGTGGAACGGGTGACCATGGGCGGTTTTTCACCGGCGGAAGTCGGTGCGCAAAACGAGGAACGATTGTGGCTCCAAGGGGGGTTCCCCCTTTCCTATCTGGCCCAAAGCGATGCCGACAGCCTGGCATGGCGGAAGGATTTTATTCAAACTCTGCTGGAGCGTGATTTTCCGCAATGGGGTGTGCGGGTGCCGGCAACGGCGCTGCGGCGGTTCTGGTCCATGACGGCCCATTATCATGGCCAACTATGGAAAGCGGCCGAGCCGGCCCGGGCCCTTGACGTCAGCCAGTCAAGCGTGCGACGTTATCTGGACCTTCTGACCGATGCGCTTATGATTCGTCAGTT
This sequence comes from Thermodesulfobacteriota bacterium, assembly GCA_049320925.1. Lineage (GTDB taxonomy): Bacteria > Desulfobacterota > Desulfobacteria > Desulfobacterales > Desulfosudaceae > Desulfosudis. The sequence continues at coordinate 4,875 of JBMORB010000339.1, forward strand.
GCAGCCCTATTACGCCAATTTGAAAAAACGGCAGGTAAAATCCCCTAAAATTTATATCCGGGACAGCGGCCTTCTGCATCAACTCCTCGGTATTGATTCCATGAAGCGCCTGCTCACGCACCCCAAAGTCGGGGCCTCATGGGAAGGGTTTGTTATTGAGCAGATATTGCAGACAGAGCCGCATGATGAAGCCTTTTTCTGGGCCACTCACCAGGGCGCTGAAATCGATCTGGTTTTACGGCGCGGGGATGAGTTGTTCGGCATTGAGTGTAAGCGAACGGATGCTCCCCGAATGACGCTGTCTATACGGAATGCGATTGCGGACCTGGGATTGAAGCGTGTGCTTATCCTTTATCCGGGAGAACAGCGGTTTTTATTGTCGGATCAGGTGGAGGCGGTTCCGGTTCATGATCTTGCCAAAGGGGAGTCGTTGTTTTTGTAGACCGGATATTGCATGAAGTTTTTCGACACAGATGGAGCCCTCATGTTTTTACCGGCAACACCCGAAGAAGTCCGTGCCCGGGGATGGGACGCCCTGGATGTGATCCTGGTCACCGGGGACGCCTACATTGACGCGCCGTCGGTGGGGGTTGCCGTGATCGGCCGGGTGCTGGCGGATGCTGGCTACCGGGTGGGGGTGATCGCCCAGCCCGGCGTGGGCGGCGACGATATAACCCGCCTGGGCGAGCCGCTTCTTTTCTGGGGCGTGACCGGCGGGTGCGTGGATTCCATGATTTCCAACTACACGGCCACGGGGAAAAAACGCAAAAGCGACGACCTGACCCCGGGCGGGGTCAACAACCGGCGGCCGGACCGGGCCGTGATTGCCTACGCCAACCTGATCCGCCGCCACTTCAAGCAGACCCGGCCCATTGTGCTGGGCGGCATTGAGGCCAGCCTGCGCCGTATTTCCCATTATGACTACTGGACCGACGCGGTGCGCCGGTCCGTGCTGTGCGACGCCAAGGCCGACCTGCTGGTCTACGGCATGGGCGAGCGCACCGTGGTGGAACTGGCCCATGCCATGCAAAACAGTCTGCCGGTCACCGGCATCCGGGGCCTGTGCCACATGGCAAAGGAAAAGCCTGAAGACGCCGTGGAACTGCCGGCCCACGCGGACGTGGCCAAAGATAAAGACCTGTTTGCCAAAATGTATGCCGAATTTTACAAGCACAGCCGCACGCCAAAAGGAAAGCGGCTGTGCCAGCTTCAGGATACCCGGTACTTGGTGATTAACCCGCCCCAGGGGCCCCTGTCCGCCGACGAGCTGGACCACGTGTATGAACTGGATTATCAGCGGGACGCCCATCCCAAAGACAGGGCGGCCGGCGAGGTGCGCGCCCTTGAAACCACCCGGTTTTCCATGGTCACGCACCGGGGGTGTTTTGGCGAGTGCAGCTTCTGCGCCATCACCGTTCATGAAGGCCCGGTTATCATGAGCCGAAGCGAGGCGTCTTTGCTTCGGGAAGCCCGGCGCCTGACCGCCCATCCCGACTTTAAAGGAACCATTTACAACGTGGGCGGGGCCACGGCCAACATGTACGGCGCCGGGTGCGGCCGGAGAAAAGACGGGGGACCGTGCGCCAGCCGCCGGTGCCTGTGGCCGGCCGTCTGCGACAACCTTCTTGTGGACCACCGCCGGCAGCGGCTGCTGCTGGAGAAAGTCGCCCGAATTCCCGGTGTGCGGCATGTGTTTGTGCAGTCGGGCATCCGCCACGACATGGTGATTCACGATACCCGGGAGGGCGGGGCTTACCTTGCGGCCCTGCTGGCCAAGCACGTGTCCGGCCAGTTAAAGATCGCACCGGAGCATGCCGAACCCCATGTGCTTAAACTGATGGGAAAGCCCGGCGCCGATTCCTTTGTCCGTTTTATCTCGGCGTTTGAACAGGCCGGAAAAAAGGTGGACAAAAAGGTGTTTTTCACCTGTTATTTTATCGCGGCGTTTCCCGGCTGCACCATGGAAGACATGCGCAAACTGAAGGCGTTTGTGGGAAAGACCTTGGATTTTGAACCGGAGCAGGTCCAGGTTTTTACCCCGGCCCCTTCCACGTGGGCCACCACCCTGTATTACACGGAAAAAGACCCGGACGGACGTCCCCTTTTCGTGGAAAAAGGGTTAAAGCAGAAAGAGGCCCAGAAGGAGGTGCTGACCGGCGGCAGAAAGCCTATGGCTTCAGTGCGGCGGCCAGGGCGTGGACCATCCGGTCCAAAAACGCCTCGGCCTCGCAAAGGGCCGCCGGGCCGTCCAGGTTCGACCAGAGGGCGGTGAGCACCGGCGTCCATCTCGATTGCGTTGCGCCCAGGGCCGTAAAATCAATAACCGGCGGCGCATACTCCTTTTGATTGAAAAAGAAGTTGGCCGGATGAAAGGCGGCACGGTCCGCAAAAGGCCAGGTGGTCTTGATGGCCAGAAACGCCCGGACCGCTGATGCCGCGTCCGGATACGTTGCAATATCTTCGGCGTCCACCGTCCGCCCTGCCTGCTGTTCCACCTGGTCCAGAAAGTTTGCCAGCATACCGGTTTCAGTGATCATCAGGCCATAGTCGTACCAGTTGTCCGCGGCCTGCCGGACCACGCGCTTGTACCGGGGCTCAAGCGCGTGACAGGTGGGGCAGAAATAGGTGGCGCAGGCAAACGCCCCGTAATAGCTCAAGCCCCGCCAGTCAACACCCTGGTTGCCGTCGGCCAGGGGGTGAAGCAGGCAGCCCACCGCATTTTTTTCCGGGCCGATGAGACCGAGAAACGGGCAGTGGTGAAAATTTTTCATGGGCCGGCCTTTGTCCTCGGCCCCAAGCGTATCTTGGGCAAACCGGTCAATGGCCTCGATGTCGCGGGGAACGGTCGCGAACCGGCGGGTCCGGCTGTCGAGCATGCGGGCCAGGCGTTCGCGGGAAAGGTTTGGGGTATTGTAAAGGCCGCAGCACGCGCCGCAGGAAACCGTGTCGCTGACCTGGCACAGGTAAACGCCGCCCGGTGTGGTGGCATCCGGGCCTACGGTTTTTGCGCCGGAAAGTGGGGGTGTGCTCAGCATGGAGGGTCCGGATGTTTCATGAAATTTTGGCTCATGACGGCACATCTTTTGTTTGTTTATCCAAATCGCTATCGGTATCGGTATCGAAAAGCGGCTTTTCCGGCCTCCGTCACCCCGGCCCCCGAGCCGGGGTCCAGTGCAGCCGGACGGCAGGGTGTGCCGGTAGTCAGTTACTGGATGCCGGGTCGTGGCCCGGCATGACGCATACCTTTTTCCCCGTGTACTTTTCTTTGGCGCAAAGAAAAGTACCAAAAGAACTACACCCTGCGGCCTGGCCTTCGGCTTCCCTCGCGCAAACGGTTTTTCGGCGGGGTCAGGAACTCACCCGCCCGCGCCCGGCTGCGCCGCAAAGGGCGATGGGGCCTCCTGCTATTGATGTCCGGCCCGGCATCAAACACCATGCCTTTGATGGGTGCCACGGGCCAAGCGACAGCTTGCCCGTGCCTCATTTCCGAACGGCCGATCACGGGCAAGGCCATTCGGCCTTTGCCCGTGGCACCCATTGATGGTTAGCCGGCGGAAAACCAAATGTAGCGGCGACCTTCAGGTCGCCAAAAACCCGGGCGGGCTTCCCTGCCTGTCGTCTTTTACTGAAGGCGGCAGCAGCCCCATGACCAGATCCCGTATGTCAGACCAGTTCCACGGCAGGTCGCTCCTGTTTTCATCGCCCGGCCAGGGCCAGCCCTCGGGCAAGGGGCAGGTAAAGGAAAGGGCGTGGCCCAGGGTGGGGTGGGTGACGGTCAGTTGCCGGGCCAGCAGCGCGATCTGGCGGCCGGGCAGGGGCGTCGGCGCGCCGTAGCGCAGGTCCCCCGCAAGGGGAAATCCGATGTGGGCGAACTGTGCCCGGATCTGGTGGTGGCGGCCGGTTTCAAGGTCGATCTCCACCAGGGTGCGGTTTTCCTGTCTGCCGGTCACCCGGAAGGTCAGGCGCGCCTCCCGGCTTTCCCGGGTGGGCGTGTCAGCAATGTGGGTGGTGGGGCCGCGCCGGAAAAGGTGGTTCACCAGACGGCCCTGGTCTTCGGGAATAACACCCTCCACCACGGCGGTGTATTGTTTTACGGAAACCCCCTCGCGAAACTGGCCGCTGATTCGGCCCGCGGCCTTGGATGTGCGGCAGAACAGCACTACGCCGGCCACGGGCCGGTCCAGCCGGTGAACCATTCCCAGAAAAACTTTGCCCGGCTTGTTATGGCGGATCTTGAGCCAGCACCGGCCCAGGTCCAGCAGGGTGGGGTCACCGGTGCTGTCCCCTTGAACAAGCAGGCCGGCTGGTTTATAAAGGACCAGAAGATGGTTGTCTTCGTACAGCACCGGCCATTCGGGTATGAAAAAATCGAGTGTCGGGGCGGTCATCAATCTTTCTCGGTTAATAACCATGGCGGACGGAAAAAAACGGCGCGCGCCCGGGGGCGCAAACGAACACACCCCGCAGGAGATGGCCCGCCTGCTGGCCCGGGCCGGCATCACGCTTTCCGGCGCCCGGTTAAAGCAGCTATGGTCATACCACTGTTTGCTGCGCAAACACAACCCCGAGTTGAACCTCACCCGCATTCACAACTTTGAGAACATGGTGCTCAAGCTTTACGTGGATTCGATGCTTCCCGGCACCCTGACCGACCTTCCCTCGCCCCTGCTCGACCTTGGCACCGGGCCCGGCATGCCCGGCATTCCACTGAAAATTGCCTTTCCCGACCTGGTGGTGATGCTGGCCGAGGCCCGGGGCAAGCGGGTTACGTTTCTGGAAACCGCCGTCCGGGAGCTGGGCCTTTCCGGCGCCACGGTGATCGGCCGGGCCATCACCCCCGATTTTCAGGAGCCGGTGGCAGGTATCATCACCCGGGCCGTGGAGACCATTTCCGCCACCCTGGAGCGGGTTTCCGGATGCCTTCCATTGGGCGGAAAGGTTTTTTTCATGAAAGGCCCTTCCTGCGACGAGGAGATTGCCGGGGCAAAGGAAAAATTTGACGGCCGGTTCCGGCTGGCCGAAGACATTGCCTACCGCATTGCCGACACGGCTCACCGGCGGCGGCTGGTGATTTT
>JBMORB010000340.1:0-9887 GCA_049320925.1 Thermodesulfobacteriota bacterium
CAACAATACCCCGGGGCCATATGCCTCCGGAAAAGAAAACGCCTTTTATTGACGGTAGCCGTACGATCTATATAATGCTGAAATAAGACGATGCCGGACATGGATATCCGCTGCCCCGATGAATGCTGCAGCCGCCGTGGACCGCATGTGCCGGCGCATTCGTGCGAATTATCCGCGACAAAGGGGAATATCCATGCAGTGCCCGGAAATATGAAATGAAACACATCGAAACCGACATCCTTGTCATCGGCGGCGGCGCCACCGGCACGGCCGTGGCCAGAGACTGCGCGTTGCGGGGCATCTCCTGCGTGCTGGCGGAGCGGACCGACCTGGCCGCCGGCACCACCGGCAGAAACCACGGTCTGCTCCACTCCGGGGCCCGCTACGCGGTCAAGGACTTTGACTCCGCCGTGGAGTGCATCACGGAAAACCGGGTCCTGAAAAAGATCGCCCGCCACTGCATTGAGGATACCGGCGGCCTTTTTGTCTCCCTTCCCGAGGATGATCCGGCCTATTACGACGCCCTGGTGCAGGCCTGCCGCAGGGCCGATATCCCCTGCCGGGAGCTCGATGCCGAAGCGGCCCTGGCTATGGAACCCAACCTGAACCCCGCCGTGGTCCGGGCCGTCGCCGTGCCGGACGCCACCATCGACCCCTTTCGCCTGGCCTCCGCCAACGCCCTGGACGCGTCGGAGCGCGGGGCGAAAATCCTGACTCACACCCGGATCGTCGGCTTTGTCATGGATCAGGGCGCGGTCCGCGGTGCCCGCTGCCTGGACCGCTGCACGCGCGAGACTTTTGAAGTCCGGGCCGGCGTCGTTATCAATGCCTCGGGGGTATGGGGCCAGGAACTCTGCCGGATGGCCGACATCGAACTGGTCATGTTCCCGTCCAAGGGCGCCATGGTGATCCTGGATTACCGCATCAACAACGTGGTGCTCAACCGCTGCCGGAAACCGGCCGACGGCGACATCCTGGTGCCCGGCGACACCGTTTCCCTGATCGGCACCACCTCCCGGCGCATACCCTACGAGGCGATTTCCGACCTCCGGGTCACCGACGACGAGGTCCGCGTTCTGCTGGAGGAAGGAGAGCGCCTGGTGCCCAACCTGTCGCGCACGCGGGTGCTGCGCGCCTTCTGCGGGGTCCGGCCCCTGGTGGCCGCTTCTCCGGGCGAAACTTATGGCCGCAATATCTCGCGGGGCATCGTGCTCATCGATCACCAGCAACGGGACCAGGTTGAAAACTTCATCACCATTGCCGGCGGCAAGCTCATGACGTCCCGGCTCATGGCTGAAAAAGCGGTGAACCTGGCCTGCCGGAAGCTGGGAGAAGACCGGCACTGCCGGACCCACGAGGTGCCCCTGCCCGGATCGGAAAAACCCGTTCCACCCAAAGTTCCCGTTCTGTCTTTTTCCGAATCCGTGGCCCAGTCCACTTACTACCGTCACGGGCAGCGGGCCGACGCAATTCTTGAAAGCGAAGGCGACGAAGCAGGTCTGATCTGCGAATGTGAAATGGTCACCACCAGGGAGGTGGCCTACGCGTTAAAGCACCTGCATGTCAAAGACATCGTGGACCTGCGGCGCCGGACCCGCATCGGCATGGGGCCCTGCCAGGGACTGTTCTGCGCCTACCGCAGCGCCGGCGCCTTTATAGCGCACCTGAACACCGACGGCGCCGACGCCACCCGGATGCTCATCGATTTTCTGGAAGAACGGTGGAAGGGCATACAACCGGTGCTGTGGGGGGACACTCTCCGGGAAGCCGAGTTTTCCTACTGGATCTGCCAGGGCATCTTCGGCCTGGGTAAAATTGTCGCGTCAATCCCGGGCAAGGGAGAAGGGGTCTGCCTTGCGGACGAACTTGAATAGCCACGACTATGACTGCCTGATCATCGGCGGAGGACTGTCCGGCCTCACCTGCGGCATCACCTGCCTGGAAGGAGGGCTTTCCTGCGCCATCATCGCCTCGGGCATGAGCGCCCTTCATTTTTCTTCCGGATCGGTGGACCTGCTGGGATACTTTCCCGAGGCCGCCGTCGTGCCCAATCCCTTTGAGGCCCTGCCCCGGTTTACCGCGGTCCACCCCGAACATCCCTATACCGCGTGCGACATCGACAACATAAAAGCGGCCCTGGCTTTTTTCAGGCAGCAAACGGCAAAGGCCGATCTCCCGCTGTATGATAACCACAGCCGCAACCATTTTCACGTCACTGCCATGGGCACCCTCAAGCCCACCTTTTTCTCCCAGCAAAGCGTTTTTAACCGGGAAATTCAGTCGGTGATCGACCGGGCCCCGTCCATCGCCATTGTCAACGTTCACGGGTTCAGGGATTTTCATCCCCGTCTGGCCGCCGCCAACCTCAAGCGGCACAAGCTGTTTTCCGCGTGCGACATTCAGTGCGCCGAAATCCGGCTGCCGGGAAACGCCAGGCATGCGTCCCCGGTCCATGCCATGCGTTCCATTGACATCGCCAGGGTATTTGATACCCAGGACCCGGATGACATGGCCCGCCATATCGCGGCGGCCTGCCCCGGCGCCGACATCGTGGCCCTGCCCGCGGTACTGGGTATTGAGCGCCATAGCGCGGTACTGGCCCGCCTGCGGGAAAAAACCGGCAAGATCATTTATGAAGTCCCCACCCTGCCCCCCTCCATACCGGGCATGCGGCTGGACAACGCGCTCAAGTCCCGATTCGCGGCCCTGGGCGGGGCCTTTGTCCTTAGAGAATCGGCTGAAAAAGGGACCATTGTCGATGGCCGGGTGACTGCCATTTGCACAAAAAACCAGAAGGACCTGCTGACGGCAAAGTTTTACGTGCTTTCCACGGGCAGCTTTTTTTCCGGGGGGCTGGTCAGCCGGTTTGACCGCGTCGAGGAGCCGGTGTTCGACCTGGCCCTGGCCCCGTTACCGGATGCCCGCCGCCTGGGATCGGAAAGCCTCTTTGCCCCCGGCGGCCACGCCTTTCTTTCCGCCGGAGTGGCCACGGACGAGTCGTTCCACCCGCGGACCCGGGCCGGAGAGCCGGTGGAAAACCTTTTCTGCACAGGCGCCGTTCTGGCCGGCTACGATCCGGTCAACCAGGGATGCGGCGGCGGCGTGGCCGTGGCCACCGGCTATATGGCCGGTCGCCGCATTATAGAGGCCCTGTCGCCACGGCCCGACCAGCGCATAGGGGTTCCGGATCGGCCATGATCGACCTTGACAACACCAGCTTTGACCGCTGCATCAAGTGTACCGTGTGCACCGCCTACTGCCCGGTGGCCAGAGTGACCCCGCTGTATCCGGGGCCCAAATATTCCGGCCCCGACGCCGAGCGCATGCGCATCAAGACCCCTTTTCTGGCCGACGGTTCCCTGGCCTACTGCAACAACTGCAAACGGTGTGAAACCGTCTGCCCATCCGGGGTGCGCATCACCGACTTTATTTCCCTGGCACGAAGCGACCGGCTCAAAAAACGGCACCGCATACGCGATTTTCTGCTGGCCCATACCGACCTGGCCGGCTTTTTCGCCACCCGCCTGTCGGGCATGGCCAACGCCGTGCTGAACCTGAAAGTGGTAAAAACCGCGCTGCGCCTGTTTCTGAACATTTCATCAGCAATCCGGTTTCCGGCCTATGCGAAAGGAAGCTTCGCGAAACAGTTGGCCGCGGAGTCGGACATTCAAAAAAAATTCCCCGAGCAGGTGCTCTATTTTTACGGCTGCTACGTGAACTACAACTTTCACGGCCTGGGCCGGGACGTGGTGGCGGTCCTCAACGCCATGAACGTGGGCGTGACGGCCCCGCCGCAGAAGTGCTGCGGTGTCCCCCTGATCGCGGCCGGGAACCTTGCCAGGGCGAAAAAAAACGCGGCCGACAATATCAGAAGCCTGACGGATGCCGTTAAAAAGCGCGACCGGAAAATCGTGTTTTCTTCCTCCTCCTGTATTCTCACGGTTCAGCACGACTACCCGGAACTGCTGGACATGGACACCTCGACCATTGACGACCGTATCGAATTTATTACCCGTTTTATCTACAAAAAATTCAAGGCCGGCGGGGCCCCGCCGATGAAGCCGCTCGACATCACCGCCGCCTACCATTCGCCCTGCCACCTGGAACGGACCGGCGGCGTCATGTATACCATCGGCATGCTCCGGCGGATTCCGGGCCTGCGCCTGGTCCTGCTCCACTCGGAATGCTGCGGACTGGCCGGCACCTATGGGTTTAAAAAAGAATTTGAAACAATCGCCCGGGACATCGGCCTGCCCCTGTTTCGTCAGATTCAGGCAGCGGCCCCGGATGTGGTGATCACCGACTGTGAAGCCTGCAAATGGCAGATCGAGGCCAATACCGGCATTCGGGTCCTGCATCCGGTATCGGTACTGGCAATGGCCCTGAAACCTTCCTGAAACGCGACCAACCCACCCCAGAAAGGATCCTGCCCGCATATGAAAAAACATTTTTCCCTTCCAAAACGAGCCGGCCTTTTTACTGCCGCTTTTGTCCTTGTTTTCCCATTCATCAGCCAGGCCGCCTATGTATGGGACCGCCAGCTGCCGATCCCGGGGGATGATCCCTCGTGGGGAAGCGTTGCCCGGCTGTGGGAAAAGCGGTGGGACGGCGGTGGCGTGGTCGATGAGCTTATCGCCGTTCTGCATGACCTGGAGCGGGAATTCCCCGGTCGCATTGAGCCCTGCCTGTGGCTGGGCCAGGCCTATTATTTAAAGGGACGCGATAACGCCAGAACCCGGAAGGAGAACTTCGCGAAAGCCGAAACTTATGCCGTGAAGGCCCACAAAATCGATAAGACCGACTTGAATGCCTTCTACATTCTGTTAAACGCCTTAAGCAACTGCACCGACCGTGAATATGTAGAGGCCGCCTATGGCGAATGGATTCGAACGGTGGCGCCCCTGCCCACGGGAGAGTTGCTGCCCGGCATGCCGCCGTCGAAAAAATGGGACGAGGCCATCGCCCTCTGGCAGCAGAGAAGCGATATCGACAGGCTTGCGAAGTCCGCCCGGCTTTTCGAGGCAATGGCCGAAGATTCTCCCGGTGACTTCTGGGCACAGATGTGGGCCTGTTACGCCTGTTACAACTGGGGCGAATACTACACCTTCAAGGATGCCCATGACGAGAAAGGGGTGCCGTTATATAAAAAAGCGATCCTGTACGCTGAAAAGGCACTGGCGCTTAATCCCCACAGTGTTCAGGCCCATTACTGGCGCCAGGTCAGCATGGCCCGGAAGATCCAGACCGCCCATATTCTGACACAGGCCGCTCATCTGGAGCCGATTATGAACGATCTGCTGTTCTGCGTCAGGGAAAACCCAACCTACGATTCCTGCGGGCCGGTTTACATCCTGGCATCCATGGTCATCGAAGGCGGCTGGGTCTGCAAGAAAGGCATGGAAATGGCCGGATACACGGTCGACATGCTGTATGTTCTTTTGGGCATGGCAGAGATTCTCTATCCGGACCAGACCTATATCCCCTATGTTCATGCCCAGCTGCTCGACTATCAGAAAAAACCCCGACTGGCCCTGCCCGTGATCGAACGCCTGATTCAGAAAGGGCCTCCGTCGCCGGATGACCCGAGGAAAATAGAAAAAGCGGAGCACTATGAGAATGGTCTCCGCCTGCGCCAGGACCTGCTTGAAAAACTCAAAAAGGATGCACGGAAAGACTGAGAACAAACCGAAGACAGCTCCGCCCGTCAGTGACCGGTTTTACATCCATTTTAGACCATGGTATAGAGAAAACAAAATGCAACAGGCATCAACCCGAAAGTAAAGTTCCGGACATGTATGAAATTCTGGCCAACCGCAACAAGTTTGACTTTGAAATAGGCTATTTTATCAAGAGCCCGTGCCGGGATTGCCTTCAGCGGAAGAAACTCCCGCACTGCTGTGAGACCTGCCCGGTTCTTGACAGGGTCCAGGCCGTCCTGGCCGAGGGGATATCCTGTTTCAACCATTACGCTGCCGTGTAATCGGGAAAGATCCATGCCGGAAGCCCTACAGACGCCGACCGCCCGTTTGCAGGTCGATGATGACGCCGGCGGCGGCATCACGATTCACATATCAGGCGCCCTGACCATCGATTCCCGCCAATCCCTTTCCACCGATCTTCAAAAAATTCTTCAGCGCGGTCGAGGGGCCTGCCCCATCCGGCTGGATCTTTCCGACATCACCAGCGTGGATGACTTCGGCGTACTCACGGTTGAGAACTTCAAAGCCACCGCCCTGCAGAAGGGCTGTCAGGTGGTCGTCACCCAGGTGACGGGCCAGGCGCAAAGGCTCTTTCAGCTTTTTTCCGGAATCACTTCCCTGGAGACCGAGCCGTCCGGGGTGTCAACGGGCCACGGTCTTCTCGACGTCATTCCGGAAGTCGGCAACACCGTTATCGGCGGGATCAAAAAAGTCGACTCCTCCATTGCCTTTGTGGGCTCAGTGCTTTTCGCCTTTATCCGGGCCGTTCTTTCGCCCCGCTCCTTCCGCCTGGGCGACACCATCGAACTGATGAAAAAAGACGGCGTGGACGGCATTCCCATCATCGGCCTCATCGGCACCATCATCGGCCTGATCACGGCCTTCGTATCGTCGGTGCAACTGGAAAAACTGGGCGGCAACATCTACATCCCGGCCATGATTACTTTTGCCATGGTGGCGGAGATCGGTCCCATGATGACCGCCATCGTTATCGCCGGCCGCACCGGCTCCGCCTACGCGGCGGAGATCGGCACCATGAAGATATCCGAGGAGATAGACGCTCTGACCAGTATGGGATTCGACCCCACCCTGTTTCTGGCTGTTCCGCGCATCGTGGCCCTGGTGATCGTGCTTCCCATTCTCACCGTCTGCTCGGTAATCTTTGCCCTGCTGGGAGGACTGGCGGTATGCGTGACCCTGTTAAACCTCCAGATGGGGCCTTACCTGGAGGGGGTGTCGGACGCCCTCTTCATTGACGACGTAGTGTGGGCGCTTGCCAAAAGCTGCATTTTCGCTATCCTGATCGCGGTCATCGGCTGCCTCAGGGGATTCCAGGTCCGGGGCGGGGCCGCGTCGGTGGGCAGTGCCGCCACATCGTCCGTGGTGACCGGCATATTTTTTATTATACTGGCCGACTCGGTGGTGGCACTGATTCGACTTTACTGGGGATAAATGAATACGGACAAAATCATCGAGACCAGAAGCATTCGTGCCCGGTTCGGGTCCGCCGTGGTGCTTGACGATGTGAACCTGGCCATCTACCGGCATGAAATCGTGGTGATCATCGGTGAAAGCGGCTGCGGGAAAACCACCCTGATGCGCATCATGATCGGGCTGGCAAAACCGTCATCCGGCACCGTGTTTCTGGAAGGCGCCCCTCTTACACGGCACTCTCTTACAAAAAAGGTGGGCGTCCTTTTCCAGAACAACGCCCTGTTCGGCTCCATGACCGTGGGGGAAAACATCGCCCTGCCCATTGCCGCCTACACCGACCTGGACAAAACGGCCATCGAAAAAATCATCCGCATGAAACTGGGCATGGTGGGGCTTGCCGGTTACGAAAACCATCTGCCGTCCCAGCTCAGCGGCGGCATGAAAAAGAAGGCCGCCCTGGCCCGTGCACTGGCCCTGAGCCCCTCCATCCTGTTTCTGGACGAGCCATCCTCCGGCCTTGACCCGGTCAGCGCGGCGGAAATCGATGAACTGATTTTGCATATCAACCGGAGTTCTGGTACAACCATGGTGGTGGTGACCCATGACCTTGCCAGCGTGTTTGCCCTGACCAACCGCGTGATCATGCTGGGCAAGGCCAGAAAAGGCATTATCGCCGAGGGAACCCCGGCGTTTTTAAAAAATCAGTGTAAAGACCCGTTCGTGAAACAGTTTTTCAACCGGCAGCCCAGGCCCGGGGCAACCGGCTGGCAGACCGCCTGATTCCAGGCGCCTGGCGAAAAAAAAACAGCAAAAAAGGAACCCGCCGTATGGCCTCCATGCGGACCAACTTCATCGTTGGTCTCTTCCTGATTATCGGCATTGCCGCCATCTCCGCCACGGTCATCTATGTAGGCGCCACCAGTTATTTTCAGAAAGGCAGCCTCTATGCGGTCTATTTCGACGAGTCGGTCCAGGGCCTGAACAAGGACTCAACGGTCAAATACCGCGGCGTTTCCATCGGCCAGGTCCATGACATCCGCATATCCAGGGATGACCAGCTCATCGAGGTGGTACTGCGCATTGAGCCCGACTGGAAACCCGGTCCGGACACCGTTGCCCAGCTCAAGTCCATCGGCATCACAGGCATCATGTTTGTGGAACTGGACCTGAAAAAGCCGGGGGAAAAGCCGCTGAACCTTTGCCCCCCCCAGTCTTGCCCCTACCCGGTCATTCCCACCCGCTCCTCCGACATCCGGGAGCTTTTAACCGGCGTGGCCGAAGTTGTTCGGCAGCTCAAAGGGCTTGACCTTGCCGAAATATCCGTAAAACTGAGAGCGACCCTTCAGGCGGTAAACAAAACCCTGGAAGACGCTCAGGTCAAGGCTATTTCCGACCGGCTGGACAATACCATTATCAACGCGAACCGGGTCATCACATCCTTTGAGTCTTCAGGAGAGGGTCTGAATACCTTTACCTCAAAGGCGGGCCAGACGACGGAACGCATCGACCGTCTGATCGCCGCAAACGAAACGGAACTCAACGAGGCCATCGTCAACATGAAAGCGGCCATGGCTCAGATCAGGGAGGTCACGGCCACGGGCGCATCCATGCTGGGAAAGGCGGACAGCCGCATCGACGAGATTGAAAGCCGGATGCTGTCCACCATCGCCCATCTTGAAGAAACCAGCCGGAACCTGAGCCAGCTGGCCGCCAAGAGCGCCAGCCAGCCTTCCCAGCTTTTTTTCGCAACGCCCCTGCCGGAAAAACAGATCGAACCCTATGACTGACCGGGAAAGCCGGTCCATATGTCCTGGAGTCTATTTCATGATGAAACCCGCCTTCACGCTGATCACACGCCGTCTTCTTCTGGGGGCTTTGGCCCTGACAATGGCCGGCTGCATCGATCTTGCCGGATTGAAACAGCCTCCCATGCAGACCGCGTATTACGTCCTGGAGTATGAACCGGCGGCAATAGCGGCCGAACCGGTCCCGGCGGTGGTCCGCGTCAACCGGTTTACCGCGGCCCCCCTCTTTTCAACCACCGGCATGATTTATAAAAAAAAATCTTTTCAGACCGAGGCCTATGTCTACCACCGCTGGCACACGGCCCCCGCGGATATGGTCAGCCACCTGCTGGCAAGGGATATGGAGCGGTCCGGCCTTTTCCCCGCTGTTTTCGGGCCGACCGGTTCAACGCTGGCGTCGTACGCAGTTGAAGGTCACATCGAGACGTTTCTGGAAGACGACACCGCCGACCCCTGGCAGGCCGAGCTGCGGTTGACCATCGTTCTCACGGACCTCCGGGCAACCGGAGATGGGGCCGCCGCCGTTCTTTTTCAGAAAAGCTACCAGGCGACGGAACCCTGCCCGCGTAACCATCCCCGTGCCTTTGCCGAGGCCATGAGCCGGGCCATGGCAAACGTGTCGCGAGAAATCATCACGGATATCTGTCAGGCCATCGGTAAAAGGGAAAACAGCAGGAAAAGCCCGGGGGCCGGTAATTCCTTAAACGCAGAACCGAAAGATCTTTAAAAACAGCGGCAACGCCCCTGTCTGAATCGAACTCGCTATCGGGGTCGGGATCAAGCCGCCTTCCCGATTTTTATCGCCCTGGCTTCTGGGCCGGGACCCGCTTAGCCCGAATATTTCATGAAATTTTTCGACATTTGTAAATTTTATATAAAACACAGTGTGCTGTAATAGATTTCAGCCGTTTTTTTTAAAATACAAACTGTCATGAACGACTGGAGGCTT
>JBMORB010000341.1:0-9601 GCA_049320925.1 Thermodesulfobacteriota bacterium
GTGATGACCAGAAGCCAAGCAGATGATACGCTCCGTCTGGCCAAGGATGACCTTGATTTTGTTGAACAGGAGAAGCTCAAGGTTGAAGACAAGATCATCTATGCCGGCCGGAAGAAGGGTGCATTTGTCGTTTTTATCACCGGCCCGTCCAAGGGGAATGTCGTCACACTTCATTCAGGCAAGATGACGGTCGGCAGGGACCGTACCCGTGATATCGTCATCAACAAGCAGTATGTCTCAAAAAAACACGCCGAAATCGTTGTTTCAGCGGAGAAGGTGGAAATTGTCGACTGCCGCAGCACCAACGGCACTTTTGTCAATGACGCGCTGGTCGAGCGGGCTGAACTCAAGGACCGGGACGAGATCAAGATCGGTAGTGTGATCATGCAGTATTTCTGCATCGACCTGAGTGATGCTCCGCTGGAGCGATCTATGGCCGGCGCCGGTGACCGAAAGACCTCCGCTTTCTACGCAAAGGTGTTCAAGGAGGTCCAGCCCTTTTTCGGGGAGATGACGGAGCGGTTCCTGAACCGCCAGATCAAGGCGCACCTCGGCAGGACGCCGCAAACCCTGTCTGCCTCGGACAGGGATGCGCTGGCGAAATGGCTGCGCATTTCAGCCAGCCTGCTGCTGGACGCGCAGACCGCTGAAACCCTGGCGGACCGGGTCCTGGCGCTTGAGTAAGCCCCGATGATCAGCCCGGATTCGAGTTCAGGGCGGGCGCCCACCGTGATGGGGACAGCCGAACGCTTTTGTCACCAAAGCAGATGCCATGACACGAATAACGGATATCGACCTGAGCCATCTCATCGGCCGGGAAGTGGGCACGGCGACGCTTTTAAAGGAGCTGGATCGCGGCGCCATGGCCGTTGTTTTTGTCGCTTACCAGCACACCCTCAAACGGCAGATCGCGGTCAAAGTGCTCCCACGGTCGGTGCTGACGCAGGCCATGGCCGATCTTTTTATTCAGGAGGCCGAACTGGCCGCGGGTCTTTCCCACCCCAATATTATTCAGGTGTATGAGGTGGGTGACACCGATGAGTTTCTTTATTTTACCATGCAGCTGGTCGCGGGCCACTCCATGGCCCACCGGATCGCCCGCGTCCGGGAGCACGTGATCCCGTCCCGGCGGTTTCTGACGGTCAGGGAAACGGTGGAAACGATGCGGTCCGTTCTGGACGCGCTGGATTACGCCCACGGCCAGGATATCGTGCACCGGGATGTAAAGCCGTCCAACGTGCTGATGGAAGCGCACACCCGGCGGCCCATTCTCATGGATTTCGGCATTTCAAAAAGCCTTCGCGATCCCGGCGCCGATGGCGAGCATATTCTGGGGACGCCGGTCAACATGGCGCCGGAACAGCTTCTGGGCAGGGACGCCGACGGCCGTGTGGATGTTTATGGCGCGGGCATGCTGCTGTTCCAGATGCTGGTTTCAGACCTGCCGCTGGCGGCCCATGCCACGACAAAAGAGCTGCTCAAGCTCAAGCTGAGTGACCGGCTGTTGACCCGGCGGCCTTCCGAAGTCAATCCGGCTGTTCATCCGGATATGGACGCCATCATTGCCCGGGCCACGGCCCTGGACCCTGAAAATCGTTACGCCGACTGCCGGCAGTTCGCCGACGCCCTGAAACAGTACGCCGCGCAATATCTGCCACCGGCGGATTAAAGGAGAAGCCGATGCCCAACCCCATGGCCAGCACCGCTGAATATGTCAAGATCAGCCGCCTGGTGTGCATGCTGTTAAACCGCGCCATGATGTACAAGGCCGATCATCCCCAGATTCGGGACGCGGCTGCCCAGCTCTATAAGGAACTGGTAGCCTCCCTGCCGAAACTTTCTTCCCTTTCCCTGATTCTTCATCAGGATCAGCTGTATATGGATGATGAACCGGTGGATCCGCGCATCAATGTCGGGCGCATCGTGGCGCTTTTTAAAAAGAGCGGGATCCAGTCGATCTCCTTTTTTAATGGCATCGCCATGGACGAGCTGGACACGCTGATCGACATGGTCACCACGCCGGCCAAGTATCCCGACAGCCAGGCCATGATCGCCGAACTGCGGTTTCGGGGCGTGGAACAGCTGAAGATCAACCATGTTTTCTACAAAAAGATAACCCGGGAGGACGAGGTGGTCGCCCGCCGGGACCTGGAGGGGGGAGGGTCCGGTTTTTCGGGCCGCGCCGATTCCTTTCGCAAACAGTTCATGGACACACTGATGGAAAGCGTGCTGGCAGACGAGGCCGATAAAATGCTTTCCATGAAAAGTCTTCTGGCCGATCCGATCGGGGTGTCACAACGCATGCTGACCGTTGAAAACAAAAGCATGGCGGCCGTGACATCCGGAAAATTTTCAGCGTCAGGTCCCGGCGGGGGAGCGCCGGGCCAGGGGGAGGCCATCGAACCCGGCGCGGCCCTGCTTTATCAGATTCAGACGTTAAGCGACGACATAAAAGCCCAGATGGAGACCGGCGGCCAGTTGAACCTGATGGATCTCGCCGACGCCGTTTTCGAGATGAAAAGGCAACTGACCATGGGCATTGAATCCCAGAAGGCGGTCAATCAGGCCTATGCCAATGAGGCGGTGATTCTCGACCATGTCAATTCCCTGACCGACGATGTGCTGGTGCGGCTGGTCAGGGAAGAATACCGGCAGGGAAAAATCTCCACGACCCGGCTGGCCCAGATTCTGCGACGGCTCTTGCCGGAGCCCGGCGAGATCAAACGCCTGCTTCCCAAAATCAAGATCGCGCTGCTGGCCGACGGCATGCCCGTGGCCGAGTACCTTACGCTGGTGCGCCAGCTCGCCCGGGAACTGGAGGGGGATGGTCTTGCCGATATTCTGCGCCAGGCCGCGGAGACCGCGGGCGTGGAAGGCGATGAGCTGATAGACGCGATCCAGAAAAATCCGGAGCAGGCGGCCCAGTTGATCACCATTGCCGCTGAAATAAGTAAAGGAGACAAAGATCCCCAGGCCTTCACCGACGTGCTGGTGGAGTACGTGGAACAACTGGGGAAAACGCTCCAGCGGCAGACCGCCGGAAAGGGGACGGAAAAAGAGGCCCAGGCCCGTCGGATGATGATCGACCTGGGCGCCGGCCTGACTGCCGGCATTCGCAACATGCGTTTTGATTCTCAGGCACTGGCCCGCATGGAAGAGCGGATCAACGCACGGATCGATGAAGTGGCCGCCCGGCTGATCGCGGAACAGGGTGCATCGTCCAAAAAAGGGATCAAGCCTTCAACCAGGGAACGCACCCTGCTTCAGATGATGGAACAGAGCCTGGAAAGCAGCGAGGAACTGAAGGAATCTCTGCTGGTCATCCGGGCCGAGGCGGACAAGGGCGCCATTGATGAAAACAGTTTTGAGCAGATCTATGCCGGCATTGTCCGGTACCAGGAACAGATGCGGGAAAAAGAGGTGAAAAAGCAGATGCCGCCCGGCGTACTCAAGGCCACCGAGTTCCGGTTCCATCTGGAAAAAGAGCTGCTCCGGGCCAAGCGGCACAAGCTTTATCTGTCCACCCTGGCCTTCACCATCGTCAATGTCCGTCCCAAGGTCAAGGCCCCGGCGGATTTAAAGATAAAGAAGTCCGAACTGTTTGCCGCGGCCTATCACCGGCTGGTGGAAATCGCCAGAAATTCGGACATCGTGGGCGAACTGAACCCCACCACCATGACCATCATTCTGCCCATGGCCAACAAAGCCAGCGCCCGCCTGGCCCTGGGGCGCATCACCAAGCTGCTTCATGAGCAGTCCTTCGAGATCAACGGGATTCCGTTAAGCGTGGTCATTGCGGGGTCCGTGACGTCTTTTGCGCCGGAAGAAAAGCCCAACACCGATGCGTTTATCAAGACCGTGATCTACGAACTGGATCATGTGGCCACCCGGGTGAAGAATGTCCACAGCCTGACCTGAACCGGTTTTTACTCAATCCAGCGAATCCGGGCCTGTTCCCGGGCCACCACGTTGTCGATCTGCATTTTAGGCCACCCCAGCGTCAGGGAGCTGATGATCTCGAACTGGTCGTCAATGCCCAGCGCTCTTCGAAAAGCCGGATAAAATCCCAGCCCCCTTACCAGGGACACCCAGCAGGTACCCAGGCCCATGGAGTGGGCCGCCAGCACCATATTCTGCCCGCAGATGCCGGTGTCCAGCTGAATGGAGCCGATGCCCCGCTTGTCGGCCAGCAGGATGATGAGCACCGGCGCGTTAAAAAAGATGTGGTAGTCCGGGTCGCTGGTCACGGTGTTGATGCCGCCCCGGGCACGGGGCTCCACATCCCCGGTCTTGATCCGGCACAGCAGGGCCATCACCATGTTCTGCCACCAGTTGAGCTTTGCGTTCGGGTCGCCGGGCGTTTTTTTGTCCAGGTAGGCGTGGGGCATCATGATGAACGTCCCTTTGCGCAGGGACCGTTTGCACTTGTCATTGATCTCGTCGATAACCTGTCTGTTGGTGATGGCGATAAACTTCCAGGGCTGGTTGTTGCCCGCCGACGGCGCGAACCGTCCCGCCTCGATCACCCGCTCCACCAGGTCCCGTTCTACCGGCTTTTTCTTGTAAAGCCGGACGCTCCGCCGCCGGTAGATCACCCGTTCGGTTTCGGTGAGCTGGTCTTCAATCTGCTCAAAGGGCTCACCGGCCCGGCTCCGGATGGGCGCGGGCAGGGTCTTGCCGCCTTCAAACAGGTGGGTGTTTTTCCAGAAGCCGGCATCCACCCGGTAGTCCCCTTCAATGGTAATGGCCTTGTTCGGGCAGGTGGCCACGCAGTTCTGGCAGGTGATGCATCGGAAATGGTCATACCGCCAGTTGGGGCACGCCCTGCCGTCGGCAATCATGAGAATCTGCATGGGGCAGGCCGCCACGCAGGCCCCGCACCCGTTGCACTTGTCTTCGTCTAAAACAAACCGTGCAAAGGCGGCCTCCGGATTATTGGTCGACTGAAAAAATTTTCTGATCATGGCCGCCCCCTGTCGTTAAAGCCGATTTAGTTTCCATCCATAAATGGCCTTTTTCCGCAATCTCTGCGTCAAACCGCGGGCTTCCTTGTGCGGCGTACAATAAGTACGCCTCCGCGTCAGCCCTTGTTTTCCTTGATCTTGCGAAAAAATTCTCATTTCTGGATTGGAAACCTTTATCGTGTCCCCATAATCAATGGATGGACACGATTTAAATGATTACAGTCATGACGTCGGACCGATGATAGTATGGAGTTGACTCTTTAGTCAACTTAAAAAGAATTTCGAATTTTTCTTTCTCAAGGGGCAAACCCTTATTTGATGAACATCATAAACATTCAGGATTGACCCCGGTCAGCAAGATATGTATAGTTTGTGGTAAGAATCAAAGCGGAGCAAAAAAAATGGAAAACACGGCGCAGCTGTTTCGTATCGGTGAACTGGAACGCCTGTCCGGCGTGGCCCGGCGCAACATTCATTTTTACATGCAGCAGGGACTGCTTCACCCGCCCCGCCGCACCGGCCGTACCATGGCCTACTATGACGCCTCCCACATCAACAAGCTGGCCTACATCATGGAACAGAAGGCCCTGGGACGGCCCCTTTTTTCAATCCGGGAAAACATCGACCGCCTTGAAGCCGAAAGCCCCGGCTGCTTTTCCGCCCGCCGATCCACACCGGCCCGGAAGGCGGCGGCCATTCAGGGTCGCCGGGTGCCCCGGCAGGGCAAAAGCATGAAAACCCGGGAGGCCATTCTTGACCTGGGCTCCGCCCTGTTCCGGCAAAAAGGATACCGGGCCACCAGGGTCAGCGATATCACCACCCGGCTCAACATCGGCAAAGGCACGTTCTATTTTTATTTTTCCGATAAAAAAGAGCTGCTTTTAGCCTGCGTGCCCAGAATATTCAGCGAACTGTTTGCCAACGGATGGGACACCATACGGCAGGAGGCCGACCCTCTCAAACGGCTGGAGTTGCGGGCCCGGGCCGTGCTGCCGGTGTTGGACGAGTTCTGCGCCATTCTGGCTATCTGTGAAGAGGCCCATGAAGACCCGGATCCCAAGCTCAAACAGATGGGTGAGCAGACCCTGGTAACGATCCGGCAGCCCATGGAGTCGGACATTCGCAAGGGCATGGCCCAGGGCCTGATTCGAAAGGTGGATCCGGCCATTGCCGCGGCCCTGATGATCGGGGCCATGCGCAGCATGCAGGTGCTGCGGTCCATGGACTCCGGTATTTCTGACGAGGCCATATTGCGCGAAGTGATCGGCGTGGTGCTCTCAGGTATTCGTCAGTGACAGCCTTATGCCAGGGGGTGTTTGAGAAGCGTTCTCATCATGCCCTCGCCGGATCGTGTCGCGGACTGCCTGTAGGTCCCTGTAGGGGCGACCTTCAGGTCGCCATGCGTCCGTGCATATAAGGAGCATGATCAATCTGGTGGAAACCTGAAGGTTTCCGCTACATCCGGAGCAACTTGCTAAATATAGAAAGATGCAAATTTGAAACAGCCACCCCGTTTTTATCCTAACTATACACTCACTTTACATATAATCGACTCCTGTTCCTTAAAATAAAGGATTCGAATAAATTTTCTTGACTCAACCGTCCAAACCGGGATAGCCTTTTCCGCATCAGTAATCGTCAACCAGAAAAGGAGCGGCAGCAATGCGTGATGTGGCGATCGTGGGCGCGGGCATGACCCGGTTTGGCAAGTTTCCGGAAAAGAGCATCAAGGATCTGGTGAGAGAGTCGAGCCAGGCCGCGATAAAGGATGCCGGCATTGCACCGGCAGACATTCAGGCCGCATATGTGGGCAGCGCCGTGGCCGGCCTGATGACGGGCCAGGAGATGATCAAGGCCCAGGTGACCCTGTCGGCCATGGGCATTGAGGCCATTCCCATGTACAACGTGGAAAACGCCTGCGCCTCCTCTTCCAGCGCCCTGAACCTGGCATGGACAGCGGTGGGGGCCGGCATTTTCGACTGCGTGCTGGTGACAGGCTTTGAAAAGCTTTATGACGAGGATAAGAAAAAATCTTTTGCCGCCCTGGGCACGGCCGTGGACATTGAGCTGTTCAAGCTGTTTCTGGCCGAGTTCCAGAAAAACCAGGGCAAGGGGGAATCGATCATCAAAGAGGGCAGCGGCCAGAAGCGCAGCGTGTTCATGGACATGTACGCCCACTACACCAAGATATACATGGACCGCTACGGCCTGACCCAGGAGCACTTTGCCAAGATCGCGGTCAAAAGCCATAAAAACGGTGCCCTCAATCCCCACTCCCAGTACCAGGAAGAGGTCACCCTGGAGCAGGTGCTCAACTCCGGCGATGTGTCGTGGCCGCTCACCCGGATGATGTGCTCACCCATCGGCGATGGCGCGGCCGCGGTGATTGTCTGTTCAAAAGAGGCGGCTGCCCGGTTTGGGGCCCGGCCGGTCTGGATCGCCTCCAGCGTGGTGGGCAGCGGCAAGCTTTCCGGCGACCTGGAAGACACCCTGACAAAAAGGCTGGCGCCCAAGGCTTTTGAGGCCGCCGGCATCGGGCCGGAAGACATCGACGTGATCGAGGTGCATGACGCCACCTCGCCGTCAGAAATTATCACATTGATCGAGCTGGGCCTGTGTCCCGGCGCGGACGCGCCCAAGTGGATCGACGAGGGCTACATGGAGATCGATGGCTCCCGTCCGTCCAACACGTCAGGCGGGCTGGCGGCCAAGGGCCACCCCATCGGCGCCACCGGCCTGGGCCAGGTCCATGAAATCGTCAATCAGCTGCGGGGCACCGCCGGCAAACGCCAGGTGAAAAACCCGAAAGTGGGCATGACCCACAACGGCGGCGGCATCCTTGGCGTGGACGCCGCGGCCATGGCCCTGCACGTTTTTAAATGTTGATTCTTACTCGTGCTTGTACTCGTGATCTTAATCCAACAGCAGTCGGGTTTTGATCACGAGCAAGAGAACGATTACGAGTAAGATGAAAAAACGGAGAAAATGTTAATATCAGCATGTCGACTTTACACCGATAACATTCGGGCAACAGGGAGAAAGATCAATGGACAACAGCCAACCCTACTGGAACATGGAGATCGAACCCAGGCTCAACACGGAGGAGATGCGCGAGCTTCAGTGGAAAAAGCTGGTGCCGGCCCTTCAGTGGCAGTACGAGAACACGCCCATGCACCGCCGCCGCTTTGAAAAAGCCGGCGTCAAGCCCGCCGATATCCGCAGCTTTGACGACTTTGCCCGGGCCCTTCCACCCATGGGCCAGGCCGAGATCCGGGACCTGATCGGCGAAATCGGCCTGGACATGGATAAGCTCATGGGCCACCTGTTCGGTGAAAAGCGGATGAAGGACCTGTATCTGCTTACCACCACCTCCGGCACCACCGGCATTCCCACGCCCTATCCCAACTTCGGGGCATCCCTGGACGATGCCGCCGAGATCATGGCCCGGGCCGCCTGGCGTATCGGCATTCGGCCCGGCGACCGCGTCGGCATCTGTTTCGGGCTCTCCATGCACGCCGCCGGAACGCCCCAGGTGTTGTGGTTCCGCAAGTTTCCGGGCATTACCCTGGTTCCCATCGGCGCCGAGGCCGGCACGGAAAAGATCTTGCAGTTCATGCAGCTGTTCAAGGTCAACGTGTTTCTGGGCACGCCGTCACTGGCCCTTCATCTTATTGAACGGGCCCCGGAGGTGCTCATGGGCCAGACCGTGAAATCTCTGGGCATCAAGGTGCTGATGCTGGGCGCCGAAGCCGGGGCCGGCATTCCCGAGGTGCGGGCAAAACTGGAGGAGGCTTACGGCGCAAAGGTGTTTGACCTGGGCGGCGGCTACGGCTGCTCCTGCGATCACCCGGTCTACCAGGGCATGCACTGGATTGCCGACGATTACGCCTATTATGAACTCATCGACCCGGAAACCCGCCAGCCCGTTCCCATGGAAAACGGCGCCACCGGCATCATGGTGGGCACCTCTTTAAACCCGCCGGCCGCGGTCTGGTTTGACCTGCGGTTTACCATGATGGACATTCACCAGGTGTTTACAGATCCCTGCCCCTGCGGCCGTTCCGGTTTCAGGTATAAGATCGTGGGCCGGGCCGACGACATGCTCAAGGTCAAGGGCGTGCCGGTCTACCCGGCGGCCATCGAGGGGGTGATCCATTCCTTTCCCGACAAGCTCACCGGGTCTTTTCGCATCGTGCTCGACGAACCGCCCCCCCGGGTGGTGCCCCCGCTCAAACTCAAGGTGGAGTACGCCGAAGGGGTCAGGAAAGAAGACCTGCCCGGCATTGAGGCCGAACTGACAAGCCGGATGCATTCGCTTTTAAAAATCCGGCCGGCCATCCAATGGCTGGCGCCCAATACTCTGGAGCGGGCCACGAAAAAAACCCAGCTCCTGGAAAAAGCTTACGAAAAGTAGGTTGAGCCGTCATTCCGGATAAGATTGATCAATACCTTGTCCTCGGTATCGGTATCGGTATCGAAATCGAGAACCCTTGCCGCATCGATCCCGATTCCGATCCCGATCCCGATTTGGACCGGCCGGGAAAAAATTCATAAACCTTCAACCAGGAGGTAGACCATGGGCACCACCGTTGCCATCACCGGCGTCAACAGTTACTTTGCGGCCACCATCCTGCCGC
>JBMORB010000342.1:0-9584 GCA_049320925.1 Thermodesulfobacteriota bacterium
AACGACGGTGCTGCCCCGGGGGGCCTGTTGAGTGAACTTTACGATAAAGCCGGTGGACCCCACGGCGTCGGAAGCCCGGACCACTTCCCGGGTGCATTCCGGGTGGGTGACCACCAGCGCCCCGGGAAAGGCTCTCCGTTTTTCCTGGATATGGGCCACTGTAAACCGGGTGTGTACCAGGCAGTAGCCTTTCCACAGAATAACGGCAGCCTCTTTTATCCGCTGCTCCGTATTTCCACCTAGAGGTTTTTCAGGATCCCAGACAATCACGTGGTCTGGGCCGATGCCCATCTTCTCGGCGGTGTTTCTGCCCAGGTGCTCATCCGGGAAAAAGAAGACCTTTTCGCGCCGGGCCAGCGCCCAGGCAAAGGCGTCTCCCGCGTTGGACGAGGTGCATACGGCGCCGCCATGCCGGCCGCACAGGGCTTTGACGGCCGCGTCGGAGTTCATGTAGACCAGGGGCATGACGGCGGTTTTATCCACCAGCGCGGTCACGGTCTCCCATGCCTGCTGCGCGATGTGAGCGTCGGCCATGTCCGCCATCCAGCATCCGGCGTCGGGGTCGGGTATCTGGACCGTCTGGCCGGGCCTGGCCAGGATGGCCGCGCTTTCAGCCATGAAATGAACCCCGCAGAAAATGATGTGCCGGGCCTCATGGTCCGTTGCGGCCTTCCGGGCAAGGCCGAAGGAATCGCCCGCGTAGTCACCCAGGGCCACAATCTCCGGGTGCTGGTAGTGGTGGGTCAGAATGACCAGCTCCCTGCCCATGGACTTTCTGATAGCCTGAATTTTCTTGATCAGGGGAGCGGGGTCCATCAGCGGCAGGCCCTTCCTTAGTCCAGAATACGGATGGCATCGCCGCAGGCGATGGGGCCGCCTTCCAGCACCCGGGCGAAAATTCCTTCCCGGGGCATGATGCAGTCTCCGGCCAGGTGATAGATGGCGCACTTGTTGTGGCAGGTCTTGCCGATCTGGGTGACCTCCACCACGGCGGAAGTACCCAGCTTCAGCCGGGTGCCGACGGGAAGGGTTTT
This sequence comes from Thermodesulfobacteriota bacterium, assembly GCA_049320925.1. Lineage (GTDB taxonomy): Bacteria > Desulfobacterota > Desulfobacteria > Desulfobacterales > Desulfosudaceae > Desulfosudis. The sequence continues at coordinate 1,035 of JBMORB010000342.1, forward strand.
CCAGTCAATGCCCTGCGTGGCGATGTTTTCCGCAAAGTCGCCGAAGGTCACGTTCAAACCCTGGGCCGCGGCATGCTCGATGCTTTCGGCGGCCAGAAAACTCACCTGCCGGTGCCAGTCGCCGGCATGGGCGTCATTTTCAAGGCCGTGGTTTTTTATCAGCTCGGCCTGCCCCAGGGGCGTTTTACGGGTACCCTTGTGTTTGCTGGCGGCAATGGATACGATCTTCATGGCTTTTTCCTCTCAAGCTGAAATATGCCGTAGGTGGCCAGCAGGTTGGGCCAGAAACGGACAATCCTGCCGGTATCAGCCGTGCGGCCCGGCGAAGTGGCCACTTCCCGCACGATGCGCATGCCCGTCTGGCCGGCGAATATGCGAAAGTCCCGAATGCTCAGCACGCGGATGTTGGGCGTGTCGTACCATTGATAGGGAAGCTGTTCGGTGATCGGAGCCCGGCCTGATAAGAGCAGCTGGGCCCGGATGCCCCAGTGACCGAAGTTGGGAAAACTGACAATGGCTTTTTTGCCGATGCGCAGCATGGAAGCGATCAGCCGGGCCGGGTCATACACCTGCTGAAGGGTCTGACTTAAAATCACGTAGTCAAAGGCGTTGTCCGGGTAATCCTCCACTTCCTTGTTGATGTCGCCCTGAAGCACGCAGATGCCTTTCTCAATGCACCGGGCCACCCTGGACTCAACAATTTCGATCCCCGTCTCCCGGACCTGTTTGCGAGTTTTTAGAAAATGAAGCAGGTCCCCTTCACCGCAACCCAGCCCCAGGACCCGGGACCCCGGCTCAATCCAGGAGGCGATGATGGCCAGGTCGAACCGCATATCATTTGCATTATCGTCCGGTGGATACACTTTCCAGAAATCCTTTGATCAGGGCGCTCAAGCGCGGGTTAGGAATCAGAAACGCGTCATGGCCGCAGTCGGCCTCGATTTCGCAGAAGCTCACGTCAAGAGAGTTTTTCTTCATGGCCGTGACCATGGCACGGGACTGGTAGGTGGGATAGAGCCAGTCCGAGGTAAAAGAGACCACCAGGAACCGGGCCCGGGTCTTTGAAAACGCCCCCACTGTTGAGCCGTGGCCGTGCTGGGCTTCCAGGTCGAAGTAGTCGGCGGCCTTGGTAATGTAAAGAAACGAGTTGGCGTCGAACCGTTCCACGAACTTGGCGCCCTGGTAGCGCAGGTAGCTCTCCACCTGGAAGTCGGCGCCGAAGTCAAAGGAGACCGCCGCCTTGTCCTGAAGCCGGCGGCCGAACTTCTGGCGCATGGCCTCGTCGGAAAGATAGGTGATGTGGCCGATCATGCGGGCCACGGCCAGGCCCATGGCCGGCTTGTGGCTTCCGTAATAGTCGCCGCTGTTCCAGTTGGGATCGGTCATGATGGCCTGCCGGGCCACTTCATTAAAAGCAATAGCCAGGGCCGAGTGGCGCGTGGTGGTGGCAAGCGGAATGGCCGAGGCCACCATCTCCGGGAAGCGAACGGCCCACTCCAGCACCTGCATGCCGCCCATGGACCCGCCCACCACCGACAGGAGGCGCTCAATGCCCAGGTGGTCGAGCAGGGCCTTCTGTGCCCGCACCATGTCGCCGATGGTGATCACCGGAAAGGACGCGCCATAGGGTCTGCCCGTGGCCGGATTGATCGAGGCGGGACCGGTGGAGCCCATGCATCCGCCGATGACATTGGAGCAGATCACGAAATATTTGTTCGTGTCGATGCCTTTGCCCGGTCCGATCATGATGTCCCACCAGCCGGGCTTGGTATCGGTGTCGCTGTAACAACCGGCGGCGTGGGAGTCGCCGGTGAGGGCGTGGGCCACCAGTATCACATTGCCTTTGTCCGGGGCCAGGGCGCCGAAGGTCTCATAGGCGATGGTGATCGGCCCCAGAAAGGCGCCACTCTCCATTTTCATCGGGTCCGGCGGCGCGGCAAACGTGAAAAAATTTTTTTCCACAAGCCCTACCGACACCCCGTTTTTATCGTGTTCAATGTATTCGCTCATTCGGCCTGCTCCAGTGCCTGGGCAATATCGGCGCAGATGTCGGCCGGGTCCTCGATGCCCACGGAAAGGCGCAGCATCTCCGGTCCGATGGCCAGTTTCCCCCGCGTCGCGTCGTCAAAGGAAACGTACTGGGTGGAAAAGGGGTGAATCACCAGGGTCCGGCAGTCCCCAAGGTTGGCCAGGTGGTGGATCAGCTTCAGCCGGTTGATGAAGCGGGCGCAGGCCTTTGGTTCTTTTAAGCCGAAGGTCAGCAGCCCCCCGAACCCGCGGCCCTCGAACTGGCGGGCCGCAACGGCATGGCAGGGATGGTCGTCCAGCCCCGGATAATTGACCCAGGCCACTTCGGCCCGGTCCTTGAGAAACCGGGCCACGGCCATGGCATTGGCCGTGTGGCGCTCCATGCGAAGGGCCAGGGTGTCGATGCCGATCAGGGTCAGGTAGCTGTGCCACGGGGCCTGGGTGGCGCCGAAATTGATATGGTGTTCCCGCCATATTTTATCCAGCAGGGCCAGGCGGCCTTTGCGCTTCACAAAGGGCGCGAAGTCGTCAAACCTTTCCTGGGTCCAGTCAAAAGCGCCGCCGTCGATCACGGCCCCGCCCATGGCCGCGCCGTGGCCGCACAGGTACTTGGTGGTGGCGTGAATCACCACGTCGGCCCCCAGCTCCAGTGGCCGGCACAAAAAAGGCGTGGCCAGGGTGTTGTCCATCACCAGTGGCAGGCCATGGCCATGGGCCGTGTCGGCCAGTGCCCGAATGTCGGGAACGTCCATTTTCGGGTTGCCGATGGTTTCCACGTATACAAACCGGGTCTTCTTCGTGATAGCCGCGTTTACGGCCTTCAGGTCCAGGGGGTCCACCGGCTTTGCCGTGATGCCGTATTTTTTGAAAATCCCGGTAAAAAGCTGATAGGTGGACATGAAAAGCGATGTGCCGGCCACGAACTCGTCCCCGGACCGCAGCAGGGCCATGCAGGTGTCGGCAATGGCCGCCATGCCGGAGGCCGTGACCACGGCCCCGGCCCCGCCCTCCAGGCCGGCCAGGGCCTGTTCCAGAACCCGGTTGGTGGGGTTGGTCAGTCGCGAGTAGACGGGATCGGCGGTCTTGCCGGAAAAGGCGTCGGTCAGGCTTTCCGCGGTTTCATGGACAAAGGCCGCGTTCTGAAAGACCGGCGGCAGTGTGGCCCCGTGCCATCGGGAATCGGGCCGGGTGTGGTGAACCACGCGGGTATGAAAGGCGTGTCCGGGGTCTTTTTTCATTTTCCCTGCTCCTTTCCGGCAGACGCCGGGGCCGGGGCATCGTCCAGCAGGGCGGTCAGCACCGGGCATTTCCGGCACACCCGGATCTTTTCCTTCCATGTCCTGTGAACCATGCCGTTGCAGATGGTGCCGTTGATCAGCCAGCACAGGTTTCCCCGGTCAAACTCCCAGGCCGGGCACTGGCGCCGGACGGATGCCGGGCAGCGGTTGATTGTCCAGCACTCCTTTTGTCGCGTGTGCTTCCGATTGGCGCTGACCGCCAGCAGCAGCAACTGTTTTTCCACGTGGTCGGGAACCGACCGCCAGCCCTGCTCGTAGCTGTGCACCGCCTTGATGGAGACCCCCAGCAACTGGGCCATCTGTTTCTGTGTCTTGTCGAACCGCTTGCGCAGGGCGGTAAATTCGGGTCCGGTCATGGCGCGCTCCAGAAAATTCTTGTAGTTTTCTCCTGACAGTGCCATATTTAGGCAGCAGTCTACTCATACCACAATGTGGCATGCTTCTGTCAACAGAAAAAACCAAGGAGACAGCGATGATATATTCGAAAACAGTGATGGACCATTTCCGAAACCCCCGGAATGTTGGAGTTATTGAAAATGCCTCCGGCGTGGGCGAGGTGGGGAACCCCATCTGCGGCGACATGATGACCATTTATCTGGACATTCAGGATGACCGCATCGCGGACATCAAGTTTCAGACGTTCGGCTGCGGCTCGGCCATTGCCGTGTCCAGCATGCTCACCGAGCTGGCCAAGGGAAAGACCATCGAGGAGGCCAAAAAAATCACCAACAAGGACGTGGCCGAGGCCCTGGAAGGCCTTCCCAAGAACAAGCTGCACTGCTCCAACCTGGGAGCCGATGCCCTCCAGATGGCCATCAAGGACTACGAGGACAGAAAAGCGGGAAAGGTCCGGCCCGAGCTCAAGCGCAAGGAGTCCCACGAGGAACTTCACCGGGTGGGCGACAAGTGCTACTGTCCCTACTGCGATTCCGAGGTGCATGAAGGGGACAAAACGTGCAGCGCGTGCATGACTGATCTGACGGAAGAACATTAATCGGTTTTCAAGGAGTATCTGATGAGCAACGTTAACCTGGATCATATATCGGCCAGTCACCTGCTTCCCGAAGTGCAGGAGGCCATGATCGATATCATTCGCGATTTTCCCGGAAACCCCTCCAGCCAGAACATCGCCGGAGAGCGGGCCGCGGAAATCATGGAAAAGGCCCGCCAGTCCGTGGCCGGCCTGATCAACTGCGACCCCCGGGAAGTGGTGTTCGTGTCCGGCGGCACCGAGTCCATCAACATGGCCGTCAAAGGCGTGGCCCGGGCCAACACGGACAAGGGAAAGCACATTGTCACTTCCAACATTGAACACAACGCGGTCAACCGCAGCGTCAAGCGGCTCATGCACCTGGGATGGAAGGCCACGTCGGTGCCCGTGGATCTCAAGGGCGTGGTGAGCGCCGATGACGTGGCCAGGGCCATCCGGGAAGACACCATCCTGGTCTCCATCATGCACGGCAACAACGAAATCGGAACGCTTCAGCCCATTGAAGAGATCGCGAAGATAACAAAAGAAAAGGGCGTTCTGCTGCACACCGATGCCGTGGATTCCGTGGGCGTGATCCCGTTTGACGTTCAGAAAATCGGCGCCGACCTGGTGAGCTTTGCCTCCAACCCTTACTATGGCCCCACGGGCGTGGGCGGGCTTTATATTCGGAAAGGTTCCAGGATATGGCCTATCATCGACGGCGGGGTCCAGGAGCACAACCGCCGGGCCGGAACCGAAAACCTGATCGGCATCGTGGGCATGGGTGTTGCCGCTGAACTGGCCCGGCGGGACATGGACAAGCGGGTGGCCCACCTGAAAAAACTCAAGACCCTGCTGACAAAGGAGCTGCCCAATTATATCGATGAATATTACGTGAACGGCGATATCGACAACAGCCTGCCCAACCTGGTCTCCATCTCGATCCGGTACGTGGAGGGTGAAAGCCTGATGCTGATGCTGGAGGACGCCGGTTACACGGTTTCCACAAGGTCGGCCTGCGCCACCGGCTCGCTGCGGGCCTCCCACGTGCTGATGTCCATCGGCCTGGACCACGCGGACGCCCAGGGCACCCTGGTCATCACGCCGGGCATTGAAAACACCGAAGCCGATATCATGGGGTTCTTAAAGGCCCTCAAGGAGATTGTCAAGTCCCTGCGCGACATCTCCCCGCTGTACAAGAGCCGGTAGCAGGAAAACCGTCAGTTTTTTTCACACGGGTGGTTCCGCTGACAGCGGAATCACCCGTCGTTTTTAACAAAGACGGGAAGGCCCTGTTTGCCATCATCTGAAGCCCCGCCCGGACGCTTTCGAATCAGAGTTTTCTGCTGTCGTAAGCCCAGTGCATCAGGGCCTGGCGCTGTTTCGGCCGGCAACCCAGGTCGCCCTCGGCGCAGTCTTTGCGAAGATGGGCGATATGCCGGGTTATGGCCTTCCACCGTTTGACCTGGCGCTCGTCATCCGGGCACCTTCGGCCCCGCCAGTAGCGGCAGTACCACTGAAACCAGCCACGGGGATCCTCGTGGTAAATCCATCCTTTCTGTCGCCACACCGAAAGCGGCTGGGAAGCGTTGACACCGAAAAAATTCATGGCCGGGTCGTGGCGCCGGGCGCACAATCTGGCCCCGTCAAACCACGCTTTTGGAAATTCCGCCGCGCAGTCGGTCATGTATTTCCCGCCGAACACGCCCAGGTGAAGCATCTCCATGGGAGTAAGATCCGGGGCAAAACCGGGATGGAAGTTTCTGCCCTCGGGCTCGGTCAGAAAGTAGACATACCCTTTTTGCATGATGTCGTTGACGGTTATCCGTTTTTTCAAAAAGGCTTCTCCCGTTATTTTCCCTTTTTGCCGTTTTCCTTTTCCGGGGCTTTCCCTTTGCCTTCTTTTCCCTTGCCCTTATCGCCGCCTTTGCCGGAGGACTGGGCCGTGGTCTCGAATTTACCTTTTAAATCACCTCCGGACTTCAGCGCCTTGAAATCCTGGGACCCCGGTTTGATGCCCAGGCTTTTTGCCAGGCTGCCCCAGCCATTGCCCTTGTTGGCCTTGTATTTTTCAAGAACTTCCTTGGGCGGTTTGGAGGCCATCTCCCCCAGGCGGAACACCATGTAGGCATCCGCCGGATCGGTCACGTTACCCAGAACGGCGCTGACTTCCGCGTCGCCGATCTTGAAACGGGTGGCAAGGCTTGCCTTGAATCCGGAAGGGTCGGCCTTGGCCTGGACGCTGAGATCCTGCAGCCAGTCAAAAGCCCCGGCAAACGCCGGGGTTGTAAAAGAAACGGTCAGGCACAGGCCCAGGACTGCCAGCAGAATTTTGTGAGGTCTCATTTTATTCTCCTTATGCTAAGAGGATCGTATGCTTTCCTTGGTTGAAAGTCTTTATCCGGGGTCGGGTTACAGCGACCCGTCCAGTTCTTCGGCCACGGCTTTTCCGCAGGCGTTGCAGCGCTGTGCCCCCCTGAAAAGGGGGTTCCCGCAGAACGGGCAGTGATAGCGGCGGCACTCGGCCCGGGCCCACTCCACGCTTCCCTTGTCGTCGCCGTGTTCGGCCACTTTCGCCCGCCAAAGGGGAATGGCCCTTTGCATTACCCGGCGGCCGGTGGCCAGGCCGAAGTCTGTTATCCTGTCACACGGCCACTGGCCGCACTGGTGGCACGAGTAGAAGCCTTTTTCTCTCACGCATTCCCGAATGCCGCAGGTTTTGCAGAAGGCGTAAAGGTTTTCCGGCGGGTCGGCCTGCATGCACCCCAGGCAACGGGTCTCTTCGGGCCGGGTGCCGTACAGTCTGCCCAGTACCGTCTTGAATTTCTCGTTTTTGTCCCGCGTGGCGATGTAAACGCCGCAGGTGCCGCAATAGAGGCCGCACGGGGCCATCAGGTCCTTGTTGGCAAATTCCGTTTCGGTCCATTCAGGCATTGGCATCTCCCTGTTCCGGTTCAGCGGCCCGTCAGAATGCTTTTGGTGATCCGGGCCGAGGCCACCGGCTGGCCGGATGACGTCACTTTGACGTCAATGAAACAGAGGCGGGTGCCGAACTTGACCACCTCGGACTTGAACTCCACCACATCACCCAGCTTGAGCGACCGCATCACCGATACCTGAATGTCGTGTGTCACCGCGTCCATGTCTGCTTCCATCAGGCTGATCAGCCCGCCGTAGGCGCACACGTCGCACAGCAGATAGATGACTCCGCCGTGGAAGATGCCGGCCGGATTGACCACGTTTTTCGTGATGGTGAGCACCATCTCTCCCCGGCCCCCTTCCGACGCGATATCGGTCACGCCCAGAAACCGGTGAAGCGGATGCTCAACGACCTTTCGCAATCGGTCATTCATAAGGGAAACACTCCGTATGGCTTGTAAGCCGGTTGCACCCTTTCAGACACCGGGTTTGACCGCTTCTATGGCGGCCGAGGCCACGTAGTCCTCGGCACGGCTTCCCGGCATCCAGTCCCGGATAAAGGTCCGGCTTTCAATTTTGGGCTGAATGCGTATATTTTTAAAACCGGCCCGCTGCATCATGGCTTCAAGCGTCTGAATGGAAACCGCGCCGGCAATGCATCCGGCCAGCATGACCGGGTCGTTTTTGAGGGCATCGGGCATTTCGGCGACGGCCACCACGTCGGAGATCGCCACCCGGCCACCGGGTTTGAGCACCCGGAACGCCTCCCGGAACACCCGCTCCTTTTCAGGGGACAGGTTGATCACGCAGTTCGATATAATCACATCCGCAATATTGTCGGCGGCCGGAAGATTTTCCAGTTCGCCCAACCGGAATTCCACGTTTTTTACGCCAAGCTGTTGGGCGTTGCGCCGGGCCTTGGCCACCATTTCCGGGGTCATGTCCACGCCGATCACCCGCCCGGACTCCCCAACGGCCCGGGCCGCCAGAAAACAGTCAAATCCGCCGCCGCTGCCCAGGTCGAGCACGGTCTCGCCGGGCTTCAGGGAGGCGATGGCCTGAGGGTTGCCGCATCCCAGGCCCATGTTGGCGCCTTCCGGCACCGCGGCCACATCCTCGGCGGAGTATCCCAGCCGCATGGCCATATCCGCGGCGTTCACCGGCCCGCCGCAGCACGAGGTGCTCGAGCAGCCGCAGCCGGAAGCGCCAGATGCCGCCACCTTTCCGTAGTTCTGTCTCACCGTATCCCTTATTTCATCGTTCTTCATGGCCGCTTTTTTAACCTTCTTTCGTGGTTTACCCGGTTGATACTATAGTGACGGGGACCGGGAGCTG
>JBMORB010000343.1:0-7198 GCA_049320925.1 Thermodesulfobacteriota bacterium
CAGGGATGGCGTTGCATTGATGTCCGGATTCTAAAGACAGCCACGGGATACGGGAGCGGTAATGAGCGGTAAAAAGCGGATTTTAAGCGGCATGCGGCCCACGGGCGCCCTTCACATGGGCAACCTTCACGGCGCCCTTCACCAGTGGGTGGCCCTTCAGGACCAGTACGAATGTTTTTATTTTGTGGCCGACTGGCATGCCCTGACCAGCAACTACGAAAACCCGGTGGGCCTTGACGCCTTCACCCTGGAGATGGCCATGGACTGGCTGGCCGCCGGCCTGTCCCCGGAAAAAAGCACCCTGTTTGTCCAGTCCCACGTCAAGGAACATGCCGAGCTGTTTTTAATCCTTTCCATGATCACGCCCCTGTCCTGGCTGGAACGCAATCCCACCTACAAGGACCAGATGGCCCAGCTGGTGGGAAAGGACGTGTCCACCTTCGGTTTTCTGGGTTATCCGGTCCTCCAGGCCGCGGACATCATCATGTACCTGGCCGACGTGGTGCCCGTGGGCGAGGACCAGGTGCCCCACGTGGAGATCACCCGCGAGATCGCCCGGCGGTTCAACTACCTGTACGGCGAGGTGTTCCGGGAACCCCAGACCCTGCTGACCAAAACCTCCCGGCTGCTGGGCATCGACCGGCGCAAGATGAGCAAGAGCTACGACAACGCCATTTACCTGGCTGACCCGCCGGAAACCATTGCCGAGCGCACCAAGGGCATGATCACCGACCCCCGGCGGGCCAGAAAAAGCGACCCCGGAGACCCGGGCGTCTGCAACGTGTTCGAATTCCACAAGCTCTACACCGACCCCGAACGGGTAAAAGAGATCAACGCCGGATGCCGTTCGGCGGCCCTGGGGTGCGTGGAGTGCAAGAAGAACCTGGCCGTTTCACTGGCCGCGGGACTGGCCCCCATCCGCGAAAAGCGGGCCTACTACATGGAACGGCCCGATGATGTGAAACAGATTCTGGCCGCCGGCACCGAAAAGGCACGGACCGTGGCCCGCCGCACCATGGAAGCGGTGCGGGCCGCCGTGCGGCTGTAGCAAACAATAAAAAGGCGCGCCATGCTCCAGGACGACACCTATAAAGTCAAAACCGGTATTTTCGAAGGTCCCATGGACCTGCTGGTGCACCTTATCAAGAAAAACGAGGTGAGCATCTACGATATTCCCATTGCCGAGATCACCCGGCAGTTTCTGGAATACATCGAGTGGATGAAGCTGATGAACATCGACGTGGCCGGCGATTTTATATACATGGCGGCCATTCTCACCAACATCAAGTCCCGCACCCTGCTGCCCTCCCACAGCCTTTCCGAGGAGGACGACGAGGACCCGCGCATGGAGATCACCCGGGCACTGGAAGATTACTTAAAGATCAAGAGCGCGGCCGAGACCTTAAGCAGCCGGGACATTCTCAACGAAGACACCTTCACCCGGATCGTGGACCGCAAGGCCATGGCCGCCGAGGCCGACGACGGCACCATCGTGGTGGGGCTGTTTGAACTGATCGACGCCTTTCAGAAGGTCCTGGACCGGCTGCCGGCGTCCGCCGTCCTGTCTTTCTCCGCGGACAGCATATCGGTCAAGGACCGGATATCCCAGCTGGCCGACATTCTCGAGGAGAAGCGGTCGGTCACCTTTGACGAACTCTTTGAAGGGCGCTATACCAAAAGCGACATCGTGGTCACCTTTCTGGCCCTGCTGGAAATGGTGAAACTGAGCATTGTATCGGTGCGGCAACACACCGAAAGCGGCGTGATAAGGCTGTTCTACCTATGAATCCCACGGAATTGAAAAACATCGTCGAGAGCCTGCTGTTTGTTTCCGACACCCCGTTGAACGCGGAGGCGATCAAAAAGATCGTCACCGACGCCGACATCCGCGACATCCGCCAGGTATTGTCGGACCTGAAGGCCGAGTTCGAGGCCCGGCAGGGCGGTTTTGTCCTGAGCGAGGTGGCGGATGGCTGGCAGTTCCGCACCCGGAACGACTACAAGGAGTGGATCAAGCGAATGGTCAAGCCCCCGCCCGTCCGGCTGGGCAAGGCGGCCCTGGAGACGCTGGCCATCATCGCCTATCACCAGCCGGTGATCCGGGCCGACGTGGAAAAGATCCGCGGCGTGGACTCCGGCGCCATTCTGCGCACCCTGCTGGAGCGCAGGCTGATCCGGATTCTGGGCAAAAAGGAGATTCCGGGCCGGCCCCTGATTTACGCCACCACCCGGCATTTTCTGGAGGTGTTTAACCTGAAGAGCCTTCAGGACATGCCCAGCCTCAAGGAGATTCAGGCTTTCACCAGGAGCGAAGACGACAGCCTGGAACCGCCGCTGGTCGAGGCGGATGTGATCGTCGCGCCGGAAGACGATCCGGGAACGGCGGATGAAGGCGCGGCCGCCGGCCAGGAGACCGAAACCCCGGCGCCGGCGGACACGGAACCGGAGGCCGCCGGTCCCCCGGAGGTGACATCCCCGGCCGGTGAGCCGGAAGTCCCGGAGGCAGGTGCCCGGGACGAACAGCCGGCGCCGCCGGAAGGCCGGGACGAGCCCTCCTCGCCGCCGGAGGAGCCGGAGGGCGAAAAAGAAAACAGTGATTTTGAAGGTCATCTCTAAAAATTAGAATTTTGGCTTGAGTTCAAGGGGCGCGAAAATTTTAACCGCAGGAATACAGGGAAGTATTTCGAGGATTAAAGTTTGAGCGCAACACCGAAATCGAGACAAAAGGCAATTTTTAGAGGCGGTCTTAAAATGGTGCTTGACCTTGGGGCCAGTATTATTTATTTTATGGATGTGCCAACGGTCCGCACCAGGGCGCGGAACACGGCAACGGGGCCGGCAAAGCCGGTTCTCACACGGATGGGCGGTTAACTCAGCGGGAGAGTGCCACCTTCACACGGTGGAAGCCACAAGTTCAAATCTTGTACCGCCCACCATCACCTTCCTCGGCACGGACGTCCGGGCGTGACGCGCCGCCCGGGCCGGCGCACAGGAGAACGCACATGCTTGAATCAAAATACCTGAAAGACAACATTCAGAACATTCAGAAGTTGATGAGCATCCCTGCGTTAAAGCATTTTGAAACGCGCAACCTGGCCAAGATTCTGCGGCTGAGCAAGATCCGGGAGTATGACGACGGCGAGCTGATTATCAAGGAGGGGGACGTGGACCCCTGGCTTTATTTCCTGCTGGCCGGCAAGGTGATCATCAAGAAGCGCGGCATCGAGATTTCCCGGATCAACGCCATCGGCGAAATCTTCGGCGAAATGCGGATCATTGACGACGAGGCCCGGTCCGCGGACGTGGTGGCCGACGGCCACACGGTCTGCCTGGCGGTGAACACCTCGGCCCACAAGCAGTATGCCACGGGCACCAGCACCGACAAGGAAGAGACACTGGACTTCATCCTGCTGCTTTACCGGATCTTTGCGGAATACATGAGCGCCCGGCTCCGCCTGACCAACACCGAGCTGATCAAGGCCAAGATGGAGGCGGGAAAGCTGCGCAAGAAGATCCAGCCCGCCGAATAGCCCGGCCTTTATGACACCCCTTTCCCCGCACGACAGAAAGACCGTTTCCTTCTCCAGGGACACGGTCAATGTTTTTTTCCACATTCTTACCCGGTGCAACCTTGCCTGCGCCCACTGCTACATCAATCCGGCGCAGCACGGCGGCAACACCCTTGCCCTGGACACCATTTGCCGGTGGCTGGATGCCTTTGAACCGGCCGGCCGCAGGGCCAACCTGGTCCTGCTGGGCGGCGAGCCCACCCTGCACCCGGACCTGGCCGCGGCCGCGGCCCATGCCAGAAAGATCGGGTATGACTCGATCACCATCGACACCAACGGCTACCTGTTTTGCGATATTCTTAACAAGACCGGTCCCGATGTGGTGGACTATATCAGCTTCAGCCTGGACGGCGCCGTGGCCGAGACCAACGACGCCCTTCGGGGAAAGGGCAGCTACGAGGCCTGCCTCTCAGGCATCCGCCGGGCCAATGAGCGGGGTTTTGCCACCAGCCTGATCTATACCGTGGGCGCGGCCAACCTTCACGAACTTCCCGCCATGGCCGAACTGGCCGGCCGGCTGGGCATTTCCCGGATGTTTATCCAGGTGCTGGGCCTGCGGGGCAAGTCGGCCGCGGGCCGCCAGGGGGCGTTTGCGCCGGCCCAGGCCGCCAGAAAACAGTGGCTGGAAATGGTGCCGGCCGCGGCCCGGGCTGTTGCGGACCAGGGCATCATCGTCACCTATCCCAAAGTGTTTCTGGACGACGGCGAGGCGTTCGAGTGCGCGGGCCGGGTGGCGGACAATTATTTTGTCTTTCCCAACGGCCGGGTCTACCGCTGCCCGTTGTGCGAGGATTTTCCCATTCACAGCCTGGCTTTTGAAAACGATCGGCTCGTGGCCACCCCGCGCATCAACGAGGCCGACCTGTTTGAACTCGATATTCCCGAAGGGTGCGTGATGAACCGGCTGGTGCAGCCGGGGAACCTTTCCTGCCGGCCGGACGGCCGTCCCGCCTGGCGCATCGCCTGTTGTATGCTGAAAGAAGAGATCACCCCGAATATTTCATGAAGCAATTGGGACTCGGCCAGAGCCCGTCCTTTAATCTTAATCGTGCTCGTACTCGTGATCGCAATCCCCGTTTATTGCGATGCTTCGCACCGGGGTTTTTCAGGTCCGGCGCGGCTCCCGCGTTTTGCCACCCCGGCCTCCGCGTCCCGTCCCCCCGGCCCCCGAGCCGGGGTCCAGTGCGGCCGGGGTTCATCGATCCCGATCCCGATCCCGATCCCGATTTCGATGGACAGAAAAAAAGAAACTGCCTCATATTGACCGCGGGATTACGAACACGAGTACGAGCAAGAGTAAGATAAAAAAGGTAGGGCCGGGGTTATCCCACCTGGTACAGCAGATAGGTCCCCAGCTTGTCATAATGCTGGTCCGAGGCGAACCGGACGCCCACGTAGAGGCCGTGAATGCTGCGCACGATGACCTTGCGCTTGACCAGGGTCTGCTCCTGGTCATCTAAGTGAAACTCAATGCTGAGCTGGTCGTTTTCCTCGAAATAGTGCTGCATGTGCATCTTGAACCGCAGGCCGGTGCGGGAGATGTCCACCACGGTCATTCTGCCCTTGATGTCCATTCCCTTTTCATCCGCGGTGTACGAGCCGATCAGGCTCACCGCCTTGCGCACGTGCCGCCGCCGCTCCAGCAGCACGCTGTAGACATGGCCGCAGGGACACTTGGCCTTGACCTTGACGGCCTTGTCGATGTCCTTGTACTGGGACACGTCCATCAGCCGGGCCTTGCTGCACACGGGACAGGTGAAGTTGGCCTTGTTGTCCTTGTTCATGAAAACTTTTTGTACGGGATCCGTCATGATATTGCCTTTATCCCAAACCCGCCGGTTGCCGGGCTGTTTCACCCTGCCTGCCGTTGCGTCACATATCAAATGTCAACTCATCGGGCCATTCACGCGTATGGCCGTCCGCCGGCCCCTTGCGGCACGCGTCAATAACCATCCGCCCATTTTGAATCACCATGTCCCGGTCCGGGGACACGTTGTTGAACAGCTTCCACAGCATTCGGGCGTTGTCTAAAATATCGACTGATTTATCAAATAATACGAATACGCTAATCATGTCAAGCTCTTGAATTTTAAATAACGCGGCGGCCATTTCCCTGCCGGATTGCCGCTTGTCGATTTTGACCGCGACAATGCGGTTAACCGGAACGTCTCCGGGCCGCAAAAGCCCGGAAAACGGGTCGCGGCAGGCAATACACCCGGGCAGTCCCGCCGCAAGAATGGCCTCCATGTCCGGCGGAGGCAAAGGCGCCGGCCCCTTTTTGCCCCTGGCCGGTTCGCCGGTAAAACGATCGCACAGGTCGATGCCGATCTTGCCGCCGAACAGCGGGGACGGGGCCGAGTGGTCCAGCACGTCCAGCACCCCTTTTGTCACCACGATGTCGGTCTCAATGTCCAGGTGGGTGAGCAGCCGCCGGGCCACGGCAGCGCCGTCCTGGGGGTTTACGCCTTTGTCCACCACCACGATGGCCTTGCAGAAGCTCATCTGGCCCTGGCCCCACAACCCGTTGATCAGCTTGTAGGCATGGCCGGGAAACTCCTTGTCAATGGAGACGATCACGATGTTGTGAAACACCCCTTCCCAGGGCAGCCAGTAATCGCGGATTTCCGGCATCACCGCCTGAAGCATGGGCAGAAACAGCCGCTCCGTGGCCTTGGCCAGATAACAGTCCTCCATGGGCGGCGGCCCCACCAGGGTGGCGCTGTAGACCGGGTTTTTACGGTGGGTGACGGCGGTGACGTGAAACACCGGGTAGTGGTCCGCCAGGGAGTAGTACCCGGTGTGGTCGCCGAACGGCCCTTCGATCCGGGTTTCACCGGGGTTCACGTAGCCTTCCAGCACGAACTCGGCATATGCCGGCACCTCCAGGTCCACGGTGACGCATTTTGCCATTTTTACCGGCTGCCTGCGGATAAACCCGGCCAGGATCATCTCGTCGATGCCCCTGGGCAGGGGCGCGGTGGCGGCATAGGTGGTGGCCGGATCCGCGCCGATGGCCACGGCCACGGGCATGGGTTTGCCGGCCGCGACATATTCATTGAAGTAGTGGGAGCCGTCCTTGTGAATGTGCCAGTGCATGCCCGTGGTGTTTTTGTCAAACACCTGCAACCGGTACATGCCCACGTTGCGCCGGCCCGTGGCCAGGCTTCGGGTAAAGACCACGGGCAGCGTGACAAAGGGCCCGCCATCTTTGGGCCAGCAGTGAAGCACCGGCAGTTCGGAAAGATCAACCGCGTCGCCGGTTTTGATCACCTCCTGGCAGGGCGGCGTGCGGGAGCCCCACGCCCGGGGAAAGAAGCTGGCCAGTTGCAGTGCCCGGGGCACCAGGCTGGCGGCCTGCATCAGGTTTTTGGGCGGGTCCATTTCGGTGTACTGGCGCACCCGGTCGCCCAGCTCATCCAGGGTTTTCACGCCCAGGGCCATGTGAATGCGGCGATAGGAGCCGAAGATGTTGGTGGCCACGGGAAACCGGCTGCCCTTCACCTTTTCGAAATAAAGGGCCTTGCCGCCGCCCGGACTTTTGGACTGGGCATCGGTGAGCCGGCTGATCTCAAGATGCGGCGACACCTCCTGTTTGACGCGCATCAATTCGCCGGCCCTGTCCAGGGCCG
>JBMORB010000343.1:7298-9545 GCA_049320925.1 Thermodesulfobacteriota bacterium
CTCCTTGAGGCAGACGTCGGCGCACCGCAGCATCAGGTTGTTGGCCATGCCCGAGGCCACGGCCGCCACGCTCTTCATGGAGCAGGGCACGATCACCATGCCGTCATGCAGAAATGATCCGCTGGCCGGGGGCGTGTAAAAATCGCCACTGCCGCACACCGAAAGCCGGGCCTCCCTGTGAAAGGCGGTGTTTTTGGAAAGCCAGGCCTCAAGGCCGGGGGCTTCAATGCCGGTTTCCATTTTCAACAGCTCGGCCCCGGTGTCCGAGACAATCAGATATATCTGCACCGGGCAGGCCGCCAGGGCCGCAAGCAGTCGCACCGCGTAAATGGCGCCGGACGCGCCGCTGATGCCCACCACGATTTTTTTCATAGCCATTTTTCCACCATAAGATCGGCGGCAATGCCGAAAAACAGCAGAATTGAAATAATGCCGTTGATGTTGAAAAAAGCCATCTGAATCGCCTCGAACCGTCCCGGCCGGACCACGGAATGCTCTATCACATACAGGGTGCCGATGATGATAACGGTTATAAGATATACCACGTTCAGATTAAAGACAACCAGAAGCGCCACAAAGGCGGCCGTGGAAAGGGCGTGCAGCAGGGAAGAAACGTGCAGGCTGGTCCGGACCCCGATGCGGGCCGGCATGGAAAACAGGCCGGTGTGGCGGTCAAAGGTCGTGTCCTGGCAGGCGTAGATGATGTCAAACCCGGCGATATAAGTCAGCAGGGCCACCGACAGAATGACGATTCTCCATGAAAATTCGCCGGTGATCGCCACCCAGGCACCCAGGGGGGCCAGGGAAATCACAAACCCCAGATAGATATGACACAGCATGGTAAAGCGCTTGGTAAACGAATAGGAAAACAAAAGCGCCAGCACCGGAAAGGACAGATAGAAGCACAGCGGGTTTAACATGGCCGCTGAAAAAATAAAAAGCGCGGAAGACAGCCCCACAAACAGGGCCGCCGACAGCATGGAGATTCTGCCGGTGGGAATTTCCCGGTGAGCCGTGCGGGGGTTTTTTTCATCAAACCGGGCGTCCACAATACGGTTAAATCCCATGGCCGCGGACCGCGCGCCCACCATGGCCAGCACGATCCACAAAACCGGCCACACCGACGCAAGCGGATGCTCCCGCAGTGCCAAAAGCACCGCGGAAAGGGCAAAGGGCAGAGCAAATATCGTATGGGAAAACTTTATCATTTTCCCATAGGTCAAAATATGTCGGGTTACCACAAACACCTCTTCCTTATAATCAAAATCGCTATCGGTATCGGTATCGAAATCGATTCCGTCCGATTGCAGCGCCGATAATCTATTTTAGCGTCATTGCGCAGCAAGGTTTTCTTTATTATTGCGTGAAACCGCCGCGGTTAACCGGACCGGCCGTCATCGCAGGGCTCGTCATCTGACAGGGCGCGGGCATGCTCGGCGGTGTCGCTGAGCATGCAGGCATTGGTTTCGGTGGCCGCTGTTTTCAGGGCATTGAAGGCCGCCTCATAATCCGGCTCCTGCGCGATCTCCGGCACCAGCTGGGTGTATCGAACGGTTCCGGTTTCATCCAGAATAATCACGGCCCGGGCCAGCAACCCGGCCATAGGACCGTCTGTTATCCGCAGGCCGTAATCGTCGCCGAATTTGCGGTTGCGCAGTTCCGAGGCGGAAATCACGTTTTTGATCCCCTCGGTCTCGCAGAACCGTTTGTGGGCAAACGGCAGGTCCAGGGAGATGGCCAGCAGCACGGTATTGGGGAACTGGCTGATGCGGCTGTTAAAGGTTCGGACGGACATGGAACAGACCGACGTGTCGATGCTGGGGAAAATGTTCATCAGCACCATTTTCCCGGCCACGTCGGTCAGTGAAAAATCAGACAGATCTGTCCGGGTCAGCAGAAAATCAGGGGCTTTTGTTCCGACCTTGGGCAATTCACCGCAGGTGTTGATCTGGTTGCCTTTAAGCTTGATCCGGGTCATGGAGCACCTCCTTTTTATTCCAACCTCAAAGTGAAGATCAGGAACCTGTCTCTCAACAAGTTGCCGGTGCCACCCGCGTATGGGAAAACTTGATGACTTTCCCATACGTTAAAATTTGTCGGGTTATCACAAATACCTCTTCCTTAATAATCGAAATCGCTATCGGGATCGAAATCGATTCCGTCCGATTGCAGGGCCGATAATCTGTTTTAGCGCCATTGCGCAGCGATGCAATTCCTGACGTCACCCCGGCCAAGCCTGCCCCGGAC
>JBMORB010000344.1:0-9441 GCA_049320925.1 Thermodesulfobacteriota bacterium
GACAAAGCGACGAAGCAATCTTGCGGCATACGTATTCGGCAAAGATTGCTTCGCCTGCGGCTCACAATGACCGTCGGGTTCGATTTCGATACCGATCCCGATAGCGATTTGGATAAAAAAAGATAGAACCATGGGCCTGTTTGACGAACATATCGCGCAGATCAGAGAATTTATCGACCAGCGGGCGCAACGGCCGGATGTATCCGCCGTTGCCGCCGCCGACGTTTTGCCCTGGCCCATGGGCGACAACCGCAACCTGGTGCTCTCGTCGGACACGGCCGTGGAGCTGGGAAGCCCCAAAACCGCGTCCACCGCGTTTCTGGTCTGGACCGGGGATATCAATAAGGTTGCCGACGGCCGTATTACCCTGATCGGTCCGGATATTCCGAAAGAAACCCGTGAACTGGTCCCCTTTGGCAAGGCCGTGCTGGTGGCCGTCTCCGGGTTTGACGAAGCCAATACCTATGACCGGTTCCGGGAAATGGAAATGACCAAGTATGACATTCATCCGGCCGGCTACATGATGCGGGCCGTATCCCAGTATCAACGCGAATGGAGCCGCATCAGCAAAACGGCAAAAGCGGACGGGTTCTCCCTGCCCGTGCTGGGAAGGGCGCTGATTCATGAACTCAAGAAAAAACCCTATGTGCATGCCGCGGAAGTGATCTTTGTCACGTCCGCCGCGGACGACGTGGCCGCGTTAAAAGCGGTGGGCGACAAGGTCGCGGCCATCACCGGGGCCATGAATAAAATGGGAGAAGAGATGGACCTGGACTGTGACGCCTGTGACTACAGCGCCGTGTGCGACAGCGTGTCTGAACTGCGAAAGATGAGAAACACCCTGCAGAAGAAAAAAACGGAGAAGCGTGCCTGATGCCGAGAAAAGCCCCCACCCCCTTTGACGCCCTGCTGGACGCGCCCGTCAATGCGCTGGCCGAACAGGCCATTGACGAGGGCCGCGTTGCCATCGGGTACACGTGCAGCTACGTGCCCGCGGTGCTGCTTTCGGTGCCGCCCCTGTTTCCCGTGCGCATGCGCGCGCCGGGCGCCGCCGGCACCGAACTGGCCGACATTTACCTGTCCAACCTCACCTGCTCCTACACCCGCAGCCTGCTGGAATTCGCCATGGACTTCCGCTACGAGACCCTGGGCGGCTTTATCCACACCGCCGGTTGCGACCACATGCGACGGCTTCACGACAACCAGAACTACCTGATGAACCCGGCCTTTTCCCATATCCTCGACATCCCCCACCGGACCGAAGAAAAAGGCCTGGCCTGGTACACCGACGAGCTCAAAACCCTGATGGAAAAGCTGGCGGCCCATTTTAACGTCTCCTTTTCCCCGGAGGCCCTGAGGGCCGCCATTGCCGAGTACAACCTTCTGATTAAAAAGATCCTGGCCATATCCGACCTGCGCAAGGCCGACACGCCCCTGATATCCGGCGCCGAATTTCACAGCCTGCTGATGGCGGCCGTGACCTCCCCCGCCCGGCTGATCGGCCCCCGGATCGACGCCTTTTCCCAGGGGCTGTCCCGGCGGCCGCCCATGGAAAGCGCGCGGGCACGACTCATGGTGGTGGGGGGCCAGATGGACAACCCCCGGTTTGTTGAGACCATCGAGTCCACCGGCGCCCTGGTGGTGGCGGACCGCACCTGCACCGGCACCCTTTTCGGCGTTTCCCCCATTGACGAGACAGAAAATGATCCGCTGGCCGCCATTGCCCGGCACGGTCTTTCCGCGCCGGGATGTCCCCGCATGATGGAGGATTTTGACCGGCGGCTTTCCCGCATCCTTGAGGCGGCAAAAGCGTTCCGGGTCGACGGCATCATCGTGGAATACATTAAATTCTGCGACACCTGGGGCATCGAGGCCGCCTCCCTGGTGCCGGCCCTGCGGGAGGCCGGATACCGGGTGCTGTCCCTGGAAAGGGAATACGCCGCCACCGGCCTGGGCCAGATTCAGACGCGGGTCCAGGCATTTCTGGAAAGCATGGGGAAATAAAATGAATTCACTTCACCGCACCGCTCTGCACGCAGGTTTTGTGGCCAGCAACTGGACCGCCATTGCCGGCATGACCCTTCGCAACGGCCTGTTCAAGACCCTGATAAAGGACATGCCGCGTTATCCCTGGATGAAAACCCTGCTGCGGGCCAACCTGCTGTTAAGCAAGTTCGGCCACGGCCGGGACGACGCCTATTATGAAGCCACGCGCCGGGTGGTGACCTATGTCATCCGGGGATTCGCGGAACTGCTGGACGACATGTTCCAGCGGGGGGACCGGCTGATCATTCACGAGGACATGGTGCCCCCGGAAATCTTCCGGGCCATGGGCCTGACGCCTTTCATGGCCGAGCTTCTGGGCATTGCCCTGCCCATCATCGACCCCCATGCGGTGGAGGAATACATCGACCGGTCGGAAAACGCCGGCGTGCCGCCGGACATCTGCAGCCTGCCCAAAAGCACCATGGGCTTTGCGCTGGCCGACCAGTTTCCGCCGGCCCTGGCCCTGGTGGCCTCCAACCTGCCCTGCGACGGCGGCATGGCCTCCTACACTGTAATGGAACGAAAGCTGAACCTGCCCACCATCCGGCTGGATATTCCTCACCATTTTTACAACGAAAAGGCAAGAACCCATTTTGTCGGCGAACTGCGGCGCATGATCGACTGGCTGGAGGCAAACACCCCCGGAAAGATGGACTGGGACAAGCTGGCCGCCATCTGCGCCGAACGCAACCGCATGGTGGATCATGAGCTGGAACTGTGGGAAATGCTGCAAAAACGGCCCGCGCCCCTGGCCGCCGAGCCGGTATACCTGAGCCACCTGTGGGGGTCCAACGTCATGCCGGGCCACCCGTCCAGCACCCGCGTCTTTGAACAGCTGTGCGGCCTGGCCCGCAAAAACATCAACGCCGGCAAAGGCGCGCTGAAAAACGAACGCTACCGGGTGCTGCTGTGGAACCCCCCCCTGCTGCATGCCAGTGACCTGTTCACCTGGGCCGAAACCGCCTATGGCGCCTCCCTGATCATCGACAGCATGTCCTATAACCGCCGTGAGCCTTACATCGACACCGCTTCCGAGGAAAGCATGCTCTACGGCCTGGGCCAGAATATCATGGAAGGCCCCATGGCCCGCCACACCCGGGGCCCGGCCGCCAACTACACGGAAGACATCTTTGACATGGTCAAGCGGTTCGACATCGACATGCTGTGGGTGGCCGGCCACGTGGGATGCAAGAACACCGCGGCATTAAACGGCATGCTCCGGGAAAAGTGCCGGGAGCACAACCTGCCCATGCTGATCATCAATTACGACTTAAGCGACCCGCGCATCGTGTCCAAGGAAGGCATACTCGAACAGATCAACCATTTCATGGAAACCATCATGGGCGCCCGGCGGGCGGCCTGACACAGGCAAGCCGGAGAAAAGCGCGCGACAGGGGAAGCCATGACGGATTTTGACCGCATCTTTAACCCGCGCCGGCTGGCGGTGATCGGGGTTTCCGCCGACAAAAAGGATTTCGGTTTCGGCATCGGCATTCTGCGGTCTCTCCTGCATATCGGATTTGAGGGGGCCATTTACCCGGTCAACCCCAAGGGCGGAGAAGTCTACGGGCTGAAGATTTACCGGCAGGTCGAGGACATTCCCGAAACCATTGATTTTGCCATTATCGCCGTGGCCGCCAGGCTGGTGCCCCAGGCCCTGGAATCCTGCCGTCAAAAAGGCGCGGCCGGTGCCGAAATCCTGTCTTCCGGGTTCAGGGAGGCCGGCACGCCCGAGGGAGACGCCCTGGACGAAGAAGTCCGCCGGGTTGCGCAAAAAGGCATCCGCGTGATCGGGCCCAACTGTTTCGGCGTTTACTGCCCGAAAAGCGGACTGACCTTTCTTCCCGGCCCGGACCTGTCCCGCGAGCCCGGGGATGTGGCGTTTGTTTCCCAGAGCGGCGGCATGGCCGTGGACTTTGCCAGCGTGGGCAAATGGTCCAGCCTGAAATTTTCCAGGGTGGTCAGTTTCGGCAACGGCATGGACATCCGGGAATCCGAACTGCTTTCCTTTCTTGAGCATGACCCGGAAACCCGCGTCATCGCCATGTACATTGAAGGCATTGAAAACGGCGACCGTTTTTTTGACGCCCTTCGGTCCGCGGCCGCCCGCAAACCGGTGGTGGTTATCAAGGGCGGGCTGTCCGAAGCGGGCTCCCGCGCCGTGGCCAGCCACACGGCCTCCATGGGCGGGAAACGGACCATCTGGCAGGCGGTTTTAAAACAGGCCGGCGCGGTCCAGGTGGCGGACATGCGCCAGATGGTGCAGGCCTGCCTGGGGTTTTCCCTGCTGCCGTGGCGCGAATACAAAAACATCAGCGTGGTGGGCGGCGGCGGGGCGCTGGGCGTGGCGGCCTGCGACGCGGCGGAAAGCTTTGGTCTGAATATCCCCGTGTTTGATCCGGCGCTCAGGGACCGGATCCTGCCGGTGTTGCCCCGGCCCGGGTCCAGCGCGGCCAACCCGGTGGATGTGGCCAATCCGTTTGTGCCGCCGGACCGGCTCAAACAGGTGCTGCTGCTGGCGGCCCAGGATGACCGCATCGACGCCCAGGTGCTGACCCAGCTGCTGGATCACTACAAGGTCCTGGCCCTGGGCATGGAGGGCGTCTCCCTTGAAGCCCTTGTGCCGTACCGGGAACTGGCGGACGCGGTGGACGAGGTGGTCAAAACAACCGGGAAGCCGGTCCTCATGGTCATGCCCAACAACCGGCAGGGCATTGAGGACATCGATATTGAAACCGTCATCCGCCATGCCAGAAAGACCTTCCGCGATAAGGGGATTCCGGTTTTTGAAAACCTGGCCGACGCGCTGTTTGCCCTTTCAAAGGTGTCCGGCTTTGCCGCGCGAAACAAACAGATACACCTGCCCGACAACGGCCCGGCCCCGGCGGCCCTGTCAAAAGAGGGCGCCGGCAACGCCGCTAAAATCATTGACGCGGCCCTGGCCGAAGGCCGCGAAACGCTCACCGAGCATGAATCCAAAAACCTTTTGGCCGGGTTCGGGATTCCGGTGACCCGGGAACTTCTTGTCCATGACGGTCAAGCGGCGGTCAGTGCCGCCCGGACCATCGGATATCCGGTGGCGGTCAAGGGATGCGCCCCGGCGTTCGCCCATAAAACCGAAGCCGACCTGATCCGGCTGAATATAAGGGATGACGCGGAATTACAGGACGCCTGCGCCTTCCTGTTCAGCCGGCTCGGCAATGGCGGCGGCCTTCTTGTTCAGGAAATGATAAAGGGCCGGCGGGAACTGGTGGCCGGCATGAGCCGGGACGATCCGTTCGGGCCCTGCGTGATGTTCGGTCTGGGCGGGATTTTTACCGAAATTTTAGGCGATGTCGCGTTTCGAAAAGCCCCGCTTTCCCGAAATGACGCCATGGAAATGATAAAGGATATCCGGGGAAGTCGGGTGCTGGAACCGGTGCGGGGATTTTTGCCGGTGGACAGGGAGGCCCTGGCCGATATCCTGGTGACGGTGGGGCGCATTGCCGTTAACGACGACCGGATCAGGGAAATTGACATCAACCCGCTGATTGTGGACGGCAGCCGGCCGGTGGCGGTTGACGCGCTGGTCGTTTTAACCGCGGGGAATAAAAGCGCCGGGTCAGGCCCGCCATGACGATGACATTACAAAACCTGGGATTTCATTCATGGTTTGAAGCCCATGCCGCCAAACTGGGCATGGAGGGCTGCGGCTTTGCCCGCGTGACCGCGGTGGACCGGGGGTCCTTTCTCGTCAGGAATGAGTCCGGGGAGGTCTTTGCCGAACTGTCTGGAAAGTTTTCCTTCCGGATTGACAGCCCCGTGGACCTGCCGTGCGTGGGAGACTGGGTGACGGCGAACTATTACAACAACGACACCGCGGCCATCATCCACAACGTGTTTCCGCGAAAGACGTTTCTGCGGCGCAAGACCCCGGGGGAAAATATCGATTTCCAGATGATTGCCGCCAACATAGACACCGCCTTTATTGTCCAGTCCTGCCATTTTGACTTTAACCCGCGCCGGCTGGACCGGTACCTGGTAATGGCGGCGGACGGAAATGTCGAACCGGTTGTCGTTCTCACGAAAACGGACCTGGTCACCCGGGAAGAGCTGGACCAGCAGATGGCCGTCATCCGCACCGCGACCAGGGCCGGCGTACTGGCGTTGAGCAATGTCACCGGCGACGGGTTTGACGCTTTTCAACAAACCCTTTTGCCGGGGAAAACATACTGCCTGCTGGGTTCGTCGGGCGTGGGGAAAACGACCCTCATCAACCGCCTGATCGGCCGGGAAGCCTTTGAGACCAAAGCCGTCAGCGGCACCGGGGAAGGCACCCACACCACCTCCCGCCGGCAGCTGGTCGTCCTGGGCCGGGGAGCCATGCTGATCGACACGCCGGGCATGCGTGAACTGGGCCTTGTCGGCGCCGGTGACGGAGTCGACGCCAGTTTTGATGAATTTGCCGCGCTTTTTGAAAAATGCCGCTACGCGGACTGCACTCACGAGCACGAGCCCGGCTGCGCCGTGAGGGCCGCGGTCGAAAACGGCGAATTGTCCGAAGACCGTTATTTAAGCTACATCAAGCTCAAAAAGGAGTCGGCCTACCACCAGATGTCCTATCTGGACAAACGAAAAAAAGACAAAGACTTCGGCCGGTTTGTCAAATCGGTGAAAAAGCATATAAAAACCTGAATCATTCACACAGGAAGCGGGACAGAACCATGGAAAAAGAACTTTATTGCGCCGGCTGCGACGTGGGCTCCACCACGGGCAAGGCCGTTATTCTGAAGGGTAACACCATTGTGGGCTCGGCCATCATTCAGGCCGAACTTGACCCGGAGCAGACCGCCACCCGCGTGCTGAACCTGGCGTGCGGCCAGGTGCCGGGACTTGCCGGCATTGAACAGATCCACTGGCTGGTGGGCACCGGCTACGGCCGCAACGAGGTGCCCTTTGCCAATGAAAATCTTTCGGAAATCACCTGCCACGCGTCGGGCGTGTTTTTCTGCAACCCCGCGGTGCGCACCATCATCGACATCGGGGGCCAGGACTGCAAGGCCATCACCCTGGACGAAACCGGCCGGGTGAAGGAGTTTATCATGAACGACAAGTGCGCCGCCGGCACCGGCCGCTTTCTGGAAATGATGAGCCGCATTTTCAAGATGGACCTGAATCAATTTTCCGAGCTTTCCCTTCAGGCCAAAAGCGTGACCCCCATCACCTCCCAGTGCAGCGTGTTCGCCGAGACCGAGGTGATCAGCCTGTTGAACAAAAAGCGGCCCCCGGCCGACCTTGCCGCCGGCATTCACGCCTCCATCGCCAAGCGGGGCTTTACCCTGCTCAAGCGGGTGGGCATTGTGCCGGAGGTCACCATCACCGGC
The DNA here is from genome assembly GCA_049320925.1 of Thermodesulfobacteriota bacterium. Classification (GTDB taxonomy): domain Bacteria; phylum Desulfobacterota; class Desulfobacteria; order Desulfobacterales; family Desulfosudaceae; genus Desulfosudis. Next base: position 7,410 of record JBMORB010000344.1, read on the forward strand.
GGCTGCGCCAAGAGCCGGGGCCTGATCCTTCACCTGGAGCGGCTGCTGCGCGCCAAGCTGGCGCCCCTTTCCGTGGACCCGCAGCTCATGGGCGCGCTGGGAGCGGCCGCCGAGGCGGCTAAAAGCGCGGAGCGGAGCAAAGCCGCTGTCCGCGCATAAATGGTTGCGCCCGTTACCGCGACCGTCTGTCATTGCGAGGAGCGAAAGCGACGAAGCAATCTTGAACACATGCATATGCCACGACATTGTTTCGCCTTTGGCTCAATGACCCGGGGTAATTCGATTGCGATGTCGATCCCGATCCCGATAGCGATTTCGATTAAGAGTAGGAGCAGGATAACCGGCAGCACAGCCAGATGATAAGAATGCCGTCATGATCACACACGAACCAGCCCCGCCCGTTGCAGCGCAGCCGAGCGCAAATGATTTTTTCGGAAAACAGCGGGCAGGCTGTTTGAGCCCACCACCGGTGGGCGAGTTCCTGACCGCGGCTGAAAAAATCATTTGCGCGAGGGAAGCCGAAGGCCAAGCTGCAGGGCATGTTTCTTTTGGTACTTTTCTTTACGCCAAAGAAAAGTACACGGATAAAAGGATTGAGATAAAATTGTTATAAAGGGGGAATTTCCGTCATGAATATAAACGCATCCGCCCCGTCGGGGCAAACCACCCTTTTTGCCGTATGCGGCAAAGGGGGCGTGGGCAAAACCTCGATCAGCGCCGCCATTGTCAAGCTGCTGTGCAACCGGCCCGGCGCAAAGGTGCTGGCCATTGACGCGGACCCGGCCGTGGGCCTGGCCTCAGCCCTGGGAATGAAACCGGCCCGCACCATCGACGATATCCGCACGGCCCTGATAAAAGATGTCCGCGACGGATCGGGCGTGGACAAACAGGAACTGCTTTCCCGCATCGACTATGAGGTGTTTGCCGCCATCGAGGAAAAGGACAATCTGGGTTTTCTGGCTATCGGCCGGCCCGAAACCGAGGGGTGCTACTGCCGGGTCAACAGCTTTTTAAAGGAGATCATCAACACCACGGCCCATCATTTTAATTACGTGGTCATTGACGGAGAGGCCGGCATTGAGCAGGTCAACCGCCGGGTCATGGACGCGGTGGATTATCTGCTCCTTGTTTCCGACGCCTCGGCCAAGGGACTCAACGTGGTCTCGGAAATCAAAAAAACAGCGGCCCGCACCGTGAAATTCAAAAAAGCGGCCCTGATCTTAAATCGCATCCGCACCCCGCAAGAGGCTGAGGCCGCCATGTCCCGCGCCGACCTTTCGACCGCGGGCTGGATTCCGGAAGACGACACCATCCGCGATTTCGACATTCAGGGAAAATCGATCCTGGACCTTCCCCCCTGCCCGGCCCTGGAGGCCATCGATAAAATCCTGGACCGGATTCTGATCGGTTAACGCACGCCACCTCTTTTAATCTTGCTCTTGCTCTTAATCGTAATTGTACTCTCCATCGATTTTGATCCCGATACCGATACCGATACCGATACCGATTTCGATAAGGACGGTGGCTCAAAAACAAACACGGGCAAGGCTTTTCGCCTTTGCCCGTGCCACCCGCTTTCGTGAACTCCTGTAGCGGAAGCCTTCAGGCTTCCATTTTGAGGCCGGTCGTTGCCGATGGCCTGCCGATGGCGGCCTGAAGGCCGCCGCTACATGTTTCCTACCCCGCCCGTGGCACCCGTTGATGGTCGGCCGCACTGGACCCCGATCCGGGGTCCAGTTACAAATGATTTTCTACATCACATTTTTCTATGTACTTTTCTTGGCGGCAAGAAAAGTACCAAAAGAACCGCGCCCCGCAGCTTGGCCTTCGGCTTCCCTCGCGCGAACGCTCTTTTCGGCGCGGGCAGGAACTCGCCCGCCTTCGGCGTGCTCAAACAGCCTGCCCCCTTCTTCCGAAAAAACCGTTCGCGCTCGGCTACGCTGCAACGGGCGGAGACACTGCTTTTATAGCCATCCTCCCCACAACCCAAAGGCACAAGGGAAAAGGTCAACACCCACGATCATCTGACTGC
>JBMORB010000345.1:0-9369 GCA_049320925.1 Thermodesulfobacteriota bacterium
TTTTTTGCCTGGCCCGCGATCCACCGGCCGCTTTCGTCGTCGGCCAGGGTGCGGCTGGTGGACATGGTGAGAATGCCGACCTTCAGCCACAGCGGCGCCTTTTTCTTATGCTCGCGGGTGCCCATGAGATTCTCCCGGGTTATCCTTTTATGATGACGGCCGCGTCCTCGCCGTCGCTTTCAGACAGCAGCACGTTGACCATTTCAGGCTTGATGGTCTTGACGAACATGCCCACGTAGTCGGCCTGAATGGGCAGTTCGCGCATGCCCTCCCGGTCGATGAGCACGGCCAGCTCAACCTTGGCCGGCCGGCCGAAGTCGGTAAGGGCGTCCAGGGCGGCCCGGGTGGTGCGGCCGGTGAACAGCACATCGTCCACCAGGATCACGGTTCGGTCGTCTATGGGAAACCCGATGTCCGTGGACTGCACCACCGGGGAGTAGCCGATCTTGGTCCAGTCGTCCCGGTAAAGGGTGATGTCGATGTCGCCGGTGGGAATGGCCTTGCCGTTGATCTCGGCAATGGTGTCGGCCAGGCGCCGGGCCAGGTGGACCCCCCGGGTGTGAACACCGATGATCACCAGGGGGTCAAGGTTGCCGTGGTTCTGTATGATCTCCCGGGCCATGCGGAGCAGAACGGTGTTGATGCCCTGAGCGTCCAGCAGCAGGTCGCGTTTTTCCATTTCCATACTTTCCTCCGCGAAGCAGAGACATTCCCGCACGCTCGGCGGGCAGCGCTTTTTATGAGTTATGCAAAGTCCACCGGGCTCTGCAGTCTTTTGGCGATATGGTCACCGGTGACGGCGAAAAAGGTCCCGGGGGTGACGCCGTGGCGCACCTGGCCGTCCAGGGTCCGGATGGACAGGGTGCCCGACTCCTTTTCCTTGCCGCCGATGGTGACGATCAAGGGGATTTTGTCGATCTGGGCCTGGCGGACCTTTTTGTTTAAGCTTTCGGACCGGTCGTCAACTTTGGTCCGCAGGCCGGCCTGCTCGAAGGACCGGGCCACTTCCCGGGTGTACGGCGCCATCTCGTCGTTGAGGGGCAGCAGCACGGCCTGGGCCGGCGCCAGCCACAGCGGAAACTTGCCGGCAAAGTGCTCGATGAGAATGCCTAAAAACCGCTCGATGGAACCGTAGATCACCCGGTGGATCATCACGGGCCGCTGTTTTTCGTTGGACGAGTCGATATAGGAAAGATCGAACCGCTCGGGCAGGGACATGTCCAGTTGAATGGTGCCGCACTGCCAGGTCCGGCCCAGGGCGTCCTTGATGTGAATGTCGATCTTGGGACCGTAGAAGGCGCCGTCCCCTTCATTGACCGCGTAGCCTTTGCCGTAGGCATCCAGGGCCGCCCGCAGGCCGGCCGTGGCCTTTTCCCACTGCTCGTCCGTGCCGATGGACTTGGCCGGCCGGGTGGACAGTTCCAGGTGAAAGCCCAGGCCGAAGGTGCTGTAGATGGTCTCCACCAGCTTGAGCACGCCGAAGATCTCCTGCTCGATCTGGTCCGGGGTCATGAAGATATGGGCGTCATCCTGGTGAAAGGCGCGTACCCGGAACAGGCCGGAAAGCACGCCGCTGAGTTCGTGCCGGTGCACCAGGCCGATTTCCGCCACCCGCATGGGCAGGTCCCGGTAGGAGTAGCGTTTCTCTTTGTAAAGCAGCATGCCGCCCGGGCAGTTCATGGGCTTGATGGCGTACTGGTTGTCGTCGATGGTGGAGACGTACATGTTCTCCCGGTAGTTTTCCCAGTGGCCGCTTTTTTCCCACAGGGACCGGTCCAGCATCACCGGGGTTTTCACCTCCACGTAGCCGGCGGCCCGGTGCTCGGCCCGCCAGTAGTCCAGCAGCGTGTTCCACAGCCGCATGCCGTTGGGATGAAAAAAGGGCATGCCCGCGGCCTCGTCATGAAAGCTGAAAAGGTCCAGCTCGGCGCCCAGCTTGCGGTGGTCCCTTTTTTTGGCCTCCTCGATGAGGGTCAGGTAGTCGTCCAGCTCCTTTTTGGAGAAAAAGGCGGTTCCGTAAAGCCGCTGGAGCTGGGCCCGGTTCTGGTCTCCCCGCCAGTAGGCGCCGGATATCTTGGTCAGCTTGACGGCTCGCACAAAGCCGGTGTGGGGCACGTGGGGCCCCCGGCACAGGTCGGTGAACCCGCCGTTGGTATAGAGGGAGACCGTGTCGTCGTCTATCTCATTGATGATTTCGGTTTTGTAGGGCTGGTCCCTGTAAAATTCCAGGGCGTCTGTCTTGGCCACTTCTTTCCGGGTAAAGGGGGTTTTGGCTGAAACGATTTTTTTGATCTCGGCTTCCACCCGGGGAAAGATATCCTCGGAAACCGGTTCCATGTCGATGTCGTAATAAAACCCGTCCTCCACCACAGGGCCGATGGTCAGCGCGGCCCCGGGAAAAACTCTTTGCACGGCCTCGGCCATGACATGGGCCGCGCTGTGGCGCATGATGTGAAGACCCTCCGGGTCCCGGGTGGTGATCAGCCGGACCGCGGCATCGGCGGCGATGGGCACGGAAAGGTCGGTGGCAGTCCCGTCGATCTCAACGGCCACGCACTCCCGCCACAGGCCCTCTGAAATGCTTTTCGCGATCTGGTTCCCCGTCACCGGCCCGTCAAAAGATCTGGTGCTTCCGTCGGGAAGCGTGATGGTAATCATGGTGGTCTCCGCCTCGAAAGGCCTAAAATTTATATGCTTTCAGATTTGACAAAAAGAGACAAAGCCTATAAATAATGAAATATCGGCGGGCGGGTCAAGAAAAAAATCAAGAGGTTTGTTCCAGGTCCTTTATGAAGACCATTGGGCTGTCACTGTTTGTTGATCTAAAAGACCGGTTTCTGGACCGGTTTTTGGGGCTGACCATCGCCACCCGCATGACCTTGGCGTATCTTCCCCTGGCCGTCATTATTATACTGATATCGATCTATACCCTATCCACCTTGAGCGAACTGGGCGACATCAGCCGCAGCATCGTGGCCAACAACATGGTGGTAATTGAGGCCACGGACGCCATGACCGAAAACCTGCTGGCCCAGGAATCTTACGGCCGCCGGTTTCTGATCATGAAAAGCGATGAGATGAAAGACCTGTTCCGCGTCCGGAGCGCCGAGTTTAAAAAGACCCTGGCGCCTCTGGCCGGCGTCAAAGATCTGAACCGGGCCGATGTGGAGCGGCTGGCCGGCCAGCATGCCTCCTTTGACGCGCTTTACGAGGAGATTTTCGGCCTGCCGTCAAAGTCTTTGGCCAAAGCCGGCGCCGCCTACGACGACCGGATTCGCCAGAGCCTGGACGGCCAGCTGGAAACCATCAAGGATATGGCCCAGACGGCCAGGGTCGGGCTGACCCAAAAGAGCCGGCAAACCGACGTTTCCAGCATGCGGGCGTTTCACGTGGCGGCCCTGCTCTCGGCTCTGGGCATCTGTATCGGCGTCGGAGCGGCCTATATAATCACGCGCAACATGTCACGCTCCATTGCCCAGCTCAGGCTGGCCACGGCCAAGTTTTCCGAGCGGCAGTTCGACTTTGTTCCCGACCTCCGGCAGAAGGACGAGTTCGGCATGCTGGCCCGGTCTTTTATCGCCATGGCCCAGCGGCTGGCAAGGCTTGAAGTGATGGACCTGGACGCCAGCCCCCTGACCCGGCTGCCCGGCGGCATCGCCATCGAGAACGTGCTCAATGCCCGGCTTGCGGAGGGCCGGCTTCTGGCGTTCTGCCTGGTGGACATTGACAATTTCAAGTCCTTCAACGACCGGTACGGCTATGCCCGGGGCAACGAAGTAATCAAGGCCACGGGAAAGATGCTGGAAGGGGCCATTGCCGGGCACGGCACCGAGGAAGCCTTTCTGGGCCATATCGGCGGCGACGATTTTGCCATCATTCTTCATCCGGACCGTTTTCAGCCGGTCTGCCAGGCTATTATCGACACGTTTGACAGAAAGATTCTCGAGTTCTATGATCCCGAGGACAGGGCCAGAGGATACGTAACGGCCAAGACGCGGCAGGGAAAGCTGGAGCAGTTCCCCCTGATGACCGTTTCCATTGCCGTGGTGACCAACACGCATCAGAAGTATATGAGCAGCGTGAAGATCGGCGAAGTGGCGGCGGAAATCAAGGAATATGCCAAGACCGTTCCGGGAAGCCTGTTTCTGGTGGACCGCCGTGGGCAGGATGCCGTGGCCTGATTTTCATAAAGGTAGTATGGATGAGGCAGGACATAAAAACCGTTTTCAAGGCCATCGGCCTGGGTCTGATGATTGGCGCGGCGCATCTGACCTGCGGTTGCGGTGGGGGGCTGTCCAGGCCCCAGCCCTATCCGGCCATGGAGAAAAAAGCCTTTGCCGGTGAGATCGCCCGTCTTGAGAGAGAACTTTCCCGCGCCACAACGCCGGGCACAAAGGGGCGGATCCTGATACAGATGGTCATGCTTTACACCCACCCCGACAATCCGTCGCCGGATTACAAAAAAGCCCTTTCCTGCATGGAGGAATATGTCAGGCTCAGGCAGTCGGTGGATGCGCGATACATGCTTTCACTTTTAGGGCAGCTCGACGCCTGCATGGCCAAAAGCGGGACGCTGGGACAGGAAAACCGGAAACTCAAACAGCAGGTAGACGCTCTGGAAAAGGAAAACAGGGACCATGAGGCCGTCATTGAAAAGCTCAAGCGCCTGGATATTCAGCTTGAAAGAAAACGCAAGAACATGCAGTGATCAGCCGGAACGTGAATAGCGAATGTACATGACGGACGCCCCCTTGCAGGACTTTCTTTTTGTGGATACCCCCGCCGGCCTTAACACGGCACTTCGCCACCTGGAGCGGGTGGCGGCCGTTGCCGTGGATCTGGAGGCCGACTCCCTTTATCATTTCACGGAAAAAGTGTGCCTGATCCAACTGGCCGCGGATGACGCCTGTTTTCTGGTAGACCCCCTGGCGCTTGAAGACCTTTCCCTGTTGAAGCCCGTTTTTTCAAACCCCGCCGTCACCAAGGTGTTCCACGGCGCCGACTACGACATCCGTTCCCTGTACCGGGACTTCGGCATCGAGGTCGCCAATCTGTTTGACTGCGAGATCGCCAGCCGTTTTCTGGGGGCCAGGGCCACGGGCCTCAACGATGTAGTGCAGGAGCGGTTTGGCGTTGCCCTGGACAAGGGCTGCCGCAAACAGGACTGGTCCCAGCGGCCATTGCCCGAGAAAATGCTGACCTACGCCGCCCTGGATGTGCGTTACCTGGTGGCCCTTTACCAGCAGCTGCAAAGGGATCTGGAGCAGAAGGGCAGGGCCGCCTGGGTGGCAGAGGAGTGCGAAATTCTGGCGGGCGTTCGATATACCGTTTTGGATGAGGCGCCGCTGTTTTTAAAGTTCAAGGGCGCCGGCCGGCTGGGCCGCCGCACGCTGGCCGTGCTGGAAGCCCTGCTGCTGGCCCGGCAGGAGATAGCCCAGACCCGGGACCGCCCTCCGTTTAAGGTCATGGGCAATGACGCCCTTTTGAAAGTGGCCCAGGAGCGGCCCCGGACCCGGAAGGCCCTGGAAGCCATGGGTGTGTTTTCAAAAAAGCAGATGCCCATGGTGGCCGACGGCGTTCTGAATGCCGTGGCCCGGGCCATGGCTCTGCCGGAAGATGAGCTGCCGGTCTATCCCAGGACCCGCCAGCCCGCCATTCCAAGGGGATCGGCGCGTCGCATCGAGGCCCTGAGAAAATGGCGGGAGACGGCCGCGGCCCGGCTGGACCTGGACCCTGGCCTGGTGTTTCCCAAGTCCCTGGTGGTGGCCGTGGCCCATAAAGCGCCGAAAACCTTGAAAGCGCTGGGCGAGATTGAAGGGGTGAGAAGGTGGCAGGTCGCGTCCCTTGGCGAGGAGATTCTGGAGGTTTTGGGGGTGGCGAAACCGGCCTGACAGGGGTCGGGAATATCCAATATCGAACAGGGAATGTCGAATCATGAAGGAGGCAGGCTTCTTCGCCCGGATCACTGTTGTCCCAAAACGGTTTTAACCATGGCGGCACATTTTCTGATTTGTTTATCCAGATCGAAATCGCTATCGGGATCGGTATCGAAATCGAATTTAATGCACGATGAGTTTGTAAAAAATTATTCTCTCTCTTTTCTTTACCCGTGTACTTTTCTTGCCGCCAGGAAAAGTACCAAAAGAAGCGCGCCCCGCGGCCTGGCCTTCGGCTTTCCTCGCGCGAACGTTTTTTCAGCCGCGGTCAGGAACTGGCCCGCCTGCGGCGATTCTGTGGGGGCAGACCTGCGTGTCTGCCCCATTGATGGGCGAACACACAGGTTCGCCCCTGCAATATCTGCCTGCTTGTTTCCTAAAAAAGCCTTTGCGCTCGGCTGCGCCGCAAAGGGCGAAAATTTTCATTAATGCTCATGCTGAATTTTAAGACGCCTTTTCCTGGGGGCCTTGCTTTTGGTTTTATTTTCGAAAATTGTAAATTCAGGCAGGTATAAACACAAAACCCCTTTTAAAGGTTGATTTTGGACAATAATGATAGCGGAAGTTAAAAGAACCGAAACCGGAGGCACGGTTGGAACAAAAAATATCCATTGAATGCGGCGACCTTCTCCTTTCCGGCCTGTTTGATGAAGGCCATGACAAAAAAGGCGTGGTCATCACCCATCCCCACCCCCTGTATGGCGGCAACATGTACAATCCCGTGGTGGAGACCATTGCCAGGGCTTACCGGGCAATGGGATACGCCACGCTGAGATTTGACTTTCGCGGCACCGGCGCCAGCACCGGTCAATTTGACGACGGCGAGGGCGAGCAGGAGGACGTGGCCGCGGCTTTCTTGTGGCTTCTGAGCCGGGGCATGGACCAGGTGGACCTTTCCGGGTACTCCTTTGGCGCCTGGGTGATCGCCCGCTGCGTACCGCGCCTTGACGTTGCGGGGAATGTGATTCTGGTGGCCCCGCCGGTCAACTTCGTGTCATTCGACGACGTGGGGCCGATTCCCCGGCTGGCCGGCGTGGTGACCGGGGAAATGGATGAACTGGCCCCGCCGGACCGGATCGCGGCCCTGCTGCCAGCCTGGAACAAAACCGCCCGGCTGTCGGTGATTGAGGGGGCCGACCATTTTTTCTGGGGATGTGACCGGGAGTTGCAGGAGCGATTGGAGGAAATGATCGTATGAGACGGGATGGCTTCACAAAAAAGTCATTATCGAGGAGCGAAACGACGCGGCAACCTCATTGCATCTGTATTGAGACAGGCATTACCCATGCTCATTAACCTCACTACCGGTGTTCTTCATTACTCTTACTCGTGCTCGTAATCGTAATCGAGGAGCAACAGAAAAACGATCACGAGTAAGAGCAAGAGTAAAAAAGAGAGAGAACAGGGATAATAATATGTTAAAAGACAAATGAAAGCATACCAAGCTCGTCCAGGTTTTAGAATTCTAGCGGGAATAGTCGCCTTTTTGGGCTGGCTTGCAACGCTTCTTATATTTCTCAGTGGCCTTGGCGAATTATTTGAAACCGGAAACATTAAAGAGCTAGGTGGCGCAGTCGGATGTGCGATATTTTCTTTGGCAATGACCTTCGTTGCATTTAAAGGTGAACTGCCAAAATTTCTGGCTTTTTTTCTTAGATTTCCAACAAGCTATTACGACAAAAAATAGATATTTTAACCACGGTGTTCAGTTGACCGGCTACCCGCAGCTTCTTTTAACATCTTACTTCTGTCTGCCACTTTACAGGGGTGTGCAAAGGTTGTTCGTTAAATCCGCCGTCAACTGACACCGAGCGTTTGATTGCTGAAAGGAGAACCATTTGACCTCAACCCGTCAACCTCATCATCTGTGTCCCTGGTGGCTGGCCTATTTTTTCGACAACCCTCTGCGCCGCCTGTTTCACAATCCCCGGCACCTCTTTTCGCCCTACCTGAAACCCGGCATGACCGCCGTGGATGTGGGGTGCGGCATGGGATACTTTTCCATCGGCATGGCAAAAATCGTGGGGCCGTCAGGCAGGGTGTGGGCCGTGGATGTGCAGCGCAAAATTCTTCAGGTGGCGGAAAGCCGGTTCAGACGGGCCGGGGTTCAAAATATTGTGACGCCTCACCAGTGCGGGCCCGATGTATTGGGCGTGCCCGGACGGGCCGACTTTGCCGTAAACTTCTGGTCGCTGCACGAGATGCCCGACGCAAAGGTGGCGGCCCGCCAGATCGCGGACCTGCTTTTGCCCGGCGGCATCTATTTTCTGGCCGAACCCTCGGGCCACGTCAACCCCCGCCTCTTTGAGCGGTTGTCGTCTTTTGTGGAAAGCACGGGCCTGACCCGGGTGGCCTCGCCCCGTGTTGCATTGAGCATTGCGGCGGTTTACCGAAAGCCATAAGAAGAAAAAGGGGTCAAGGATTCAAGAGGTCGAGTGAGCAGGAGGTGCGGGGCCGGGGGACGTCTATTCCGTCGAGGCACATGTTTTTCGATCCCGATAGCGATTTCGATCTGGGTGAAAGGAAAATGTTTTGAAGATTGACGATCTGATACGCAAGTCCGCGGACAACGGCGTTTTTTCAAAAGAAGAGCTGGTTTTCATGCTGAGTCATGCGCCCCATGCGCCGGAAAGCTACCGGATGATGGCCGAGGCAAACCGCATTTCCCGGGACCTGACCGGCGGCCGGGCCGAGGTGCAGGCCCAGTTTGCCCTGAATCTGGCGCCCTGCGCCTGCAACTGCAAGTTCTGCTCTTTTTCCGCGGACAATAAAGTGTTTTCAAAGGCAAGCGAGATCAGCGCCGGTGAAGCCGTGCGCCAGGCCCGGCTGTTTGAGGCAAACGGCGCCAACGCGATCTATGTCATGACCACGGCCTATTATGCGTTTGAAAAATTTCTGGAGGTGTCCAAAGAGGTCCGGCGCCATCTGAAAAATGAAACGGTGATGATCGCCAACGTGGGGGACAAAACCCCGGTCCAGGCCCGGCAGATAAAGGACGCCGGCTACCAGGGGGTCTATCACGCGGTGCGCATGCGAGAAGGCATCGACACCGGTCTGAATCCGGAAGAGCGCAAAAAAAGCATCCGGAACTTTCAGGAGGCGGGCCTTTCCGTGGGCACCTGCGTGGAGCCGGTGGGTCCGGAGCACACCGGTGAGGAACTGGCCGACATGATTTTTTACACCGCCTCCATCCGCCCGGCCTTCAGCGGAGGGGCCCGGCGCATCACCATTCCCGGCGGACCCCTGGAATCAATGGGCATGATCTCGGAGCTTCGCATGGCACAGATCGTGGCCGTCACCCGCCTGGCCGTGCCGCGGACCACCCTGGGCAACTGCACCCACGAACCCTGCACCCTGGGAGCCATGGCCGGGGCCAACCTCTTCTGGGCCGAAGTGGGCGCCAATCCCCGGGATGTCAAGGCCACCACCCAGG
>JBMORB010000346.1:0-9362 GCA_049320925.1 Thermodesulfobacteriota bacterium
TTTCTTGGCGCCAAGAAAAGTACACGGATAAACAAAGGTAAAAATCAATTTTAACTGGACCCCGGCTCGAGGGCCGGGGTGACAAAAATCGGAAAAGCCAAGTGCTAGCGATAAAAATTGCTTCGCTGCGCTCGCAATGACGCAAAAACAACTTGTCGGTATTATAATCGAGCGGAATCGAGACCGATACCGATACCGATACCGATAGCGATTTCGATATGCTTAATACTTAAGGAACCTTTATGAAAACCCTAACAAAAACCCTGACCCTGCTGCTGCTTCTCCTGACCGCCGCAACCCTTTACGCCCAGGAACCAAGGGTGAGGCCGGACACATGGGCACGGCCGATCATCAACACCGATCTGAAAAACTGGCACCAGGTGGATGACAAAGTCTACCGCTCGGCCCAGCCTGACGGCGACGACATGAAAACCATCGCAGCCTTCGGCATCAAGGAGATCCTGAATTTACGAAAGCTATTCTCCGATGGCGATGAGGCCGAAGGCACCGGCCTGGTGCTGCACCGGGTCAAGGCCGAGGCAGACGACCTGACACAGGAACAGGTTGTTGAAGCGCTTAAAATCATCGCCGGGGCAAAAGGAAAAATCCTGGTTCACTGCTGGCATGGGGCCGACCGCACCGGCGCGGTGATCGCCGCCTACCGCATGGCGGCCCATGGCTGGTCCGCGGAAGCGGCCATCGACGAAATGGTCAACGGTGGATTTGGATTTCACGCCACCTACGACAACCTGATCTCCCTGATCCGGGGACTGGACGTGGAGCAACTGCGGCGCGAAACCGGCCTTTCGCCGGACCGGCCCTGACCCGAGACTTCTTCGGCCGCATGCCATAACCCGGCTCGATTGAAATTAATTCACCCGCGGCCCGGCCACGCCCCAAAAGCCTGTTACGGCTGGAATCAAAGCAGTCCGCGCCAGCGGGATGCATACGGTACCCGTTTCTAAAAACCTTTCCATCCGTTCCGGAATGCGATAGGCTCTTTTTATAATTCGGAGGGCGGCGCGTGGAAGCATTTTTCAACATTCTGGGTTTTGCCGCAAGCTTTGCCGTCATCGCCCTGGCGTCAAAACAGATCGGCCATTACCTGTTGCGCACCTCCCTGCCCCTGATCACCGGGTTTCTGCTCACCGGCATTCTGGCGGGGCCTCACGGGCTGAACCTTATATCGGCCCACGCCGTGGCCGGCCTCCGGTTTGTCGATGAAATCTCCCTGGCGTTTATCGCCTTTGCCGCCGGCAACGAAATTTACATAAAAGACATGAAAAGCCGGCTCAAAAGCATTCAGTGGGTCACGGCGGGCCTTACCGTGGCAACCCTGGCGGTATGCGGTACGGTCATTTTCTGCCTGACCGGACTGATCCCCGGCATGGGTGCGCTGCCGTTGCCGGCCCGCATATCAGTGGGAGTGATGGGAGCGTCCATTCTGGTGGCCCTTTCTCCCTCGGCCACACTGGCCGTCATCAATGAAGTGCGGGCCAGTGGACCCTTTACCCAGACCGTGCTGGGCGTGACCATGATCGTGGACGTGGTGGTGATCGCCCTGTTTGCCGTCAGTCTCTCGGTCACCGGCAGCCTGTTGACCGGCATGGGCATGAATATCGGATTTATCGGCATCCTGCTGCTCGAGCTGGGGCTCTCTTTGTTTCTGGGATACATGCTCGGTATTCTGTTCATGCGGATTCTCCAGCTGGCCGCCCACCAGGCCGTCAAGGCGGCGCTGATCCTGCTGTCCGGCTACGGGGTATATGCGCTTTCCCACGCCGTCCGCGACCTTTCCCACGCGAACCTGCCCTTTGAAATTCTGATGGAACCGCTGCTGATCTGCATGATCGGGGGCTTTGTGGTGACCAACTTCTGCCGGTGCCGCATGGACTTTTCCAACATTCTTCAATCGCTCGGACCGCCGGTTTATATCGCCTTTTTTACCCTCACCGGCGCGTCCCTGCCTCTGGATGTGCTGACCCGGACCTGGCCCGTGGCCCTGCTGCTGGTGATGGCCCGGTTTTCCGCCGTGGTTATCGGCGCCACCACGGCAGGCATGGCGGCACGGGAACCCGCGGAGTACAACCGGATCGGATGGATGGCCTACATCACCCAGGCCGGCGTGAGCCTGGGCCTGGCAAAAGCCCTGGTGGTGGAGTTTCCAGAGTGGGGCGGGCCCTTTGCCGCCATTCTTATCGCCGTTGTGGTGTTCAACCAGCTTTTCGGGCCGCCCCTGCTGAAACTGGCCATTGCCGCCGTGAAAGAGTCCCATCCCAGAGGAGACGCGCCGGTCCATGCCGGCCCCCGGGAAGCTGTCATCTTTGGCCTGGAACCCCAGTCCCTGGCCCTGGCCCGGCTCCTGATTTCCAGTGGCTGGCAGGTAAGAATCACTGTTTTGGGAGGCGTCGCGGACACTTCCCAAAACATGGGCGTCAAAATCTGCCATATTCCGGGCCTGACCTTGAACGCCCTGGAGCAGATGGACGCCGGCCGTGCCGAGGCTATTGTCACCCTGCTCTCCGATGAGGAGAACCTGCGCATCTGCGAGCTGGCCTACGAGCACTTCGGCACCCCCAATCTGGTGGTGCGGATCAATGACCGGTCCGTTATCGACCGGTTCCGTGCCCTGGGCGCGCTGATCGTGGATCCGGGCACGGCCCTTGTCCACCTGCTGGACCAGTTCGTGCGCTCGCCCTCGGCCGCCTCTCTCCTGCTGGGCATGGAAGAGAACCAGAGCGTTGTAGAGATGGAGGTGCGCAATCCCAACCTTCACGGCATGGCCCTGCGCGATCTGCGGTTGCCCATCAGCACCCTGATTCTTTCCATCCGCCGCCGCGGCCAGGTGCTGGTCTCCCACGGCTATACACGGCTGGAGGTGGGTGACATGGTGACACTGGTGGGCACGCCGGAAAGCCTTAAAGAGGTGGAACTGCGGTTCGACGTAAATCGGGAACATGCCCTGGCCCACCTTGTGGAAAAGGTGACCCCCCGCTCGCTGGCCTCCGAATCCCTGTCTACCGAGGTTCGGAAAATCATTCAGCGCGGGGAGCCTGGCCACGATCAGCCCGAAACCCAGGCCCCTGACCGGTTTGACCGGTTTGTCGAAGAGAGCATGGTGCTTGACCTTGACCGCAGGGTTAACGTGGAGGAACTGTTCCAGCAGATCGCGGATATGCTGTCGGTCCGTCTGAAAATCAGCCAGGACACGCTCTACGGCCTGTTGATGGAGCGGGAAAAGGAGAGCAGCACCGCCATCAACCAGGGACTGGCCATCCCCCATATTGTTATCGAGGGGACGCGCACCTTTGCCCTGCTGCTGGCCCGCTGCCGCCAGGGGATCCGGTTTTCCGAATCGGCTCCCATGGTTCAGGCGGTGTTTGTGCTGGCCGGCACCAGGGACGAGCGCAATTTTCATCTCCAGGCCCTGGCGGCCATTGCCCAGATTGTCCAAAACCCCGGTTTTGAAAAGCAGTGGCTGCGGGCCAGGGACGACCAGGCCCTGCGCGACGTGGTGCTGCGGGCCAACCGGAAGCGGATGGCCTGATGCCGGTTCTTTATTGTGGTGGTTCAACTTATTCCAGTTCTAAATCAAAACGACATTTTTAACTGCAACCAGCGTCATTGCGAAAAGCAAAGCGACGAAGCAATCTTGCGGCATACGTGTTTCGTCGGAGATTGCTTCGCCTTCGGCGCGCAATGACGTTTTAAATAGGCGCTCTTTTGAAATAGAATTGGTATTAACCCCTTGAGCCCTCTCAAAACGCATCGAATTAACCGGGGGGTTCGTCCAAACAAAAAGGGCCTTCCCCTTTCGAGAAAGGCCCTTTTTTTGTTTTGTTACTGCCTGTCGGTGGAACGCCTACACTTCCAGCCAAGAGTCGGAGTAGAGGGAATGGCCCAGAATGACCCTGGCGGTCTTGACGTAGTCCACCATTTCCTGGGTGGAGACGTTCGGCTCTTCACCGTCCATCACCGCATGAACCACCTCAACGATGTCGGGCCGGTTGCCCTTGGCGATGTCGGTCAGCTTGGTGTCCAGAGGATCGGAAATGACCGAGTACATGCCATAGCGCTCCAGCATGATCATGTAGGTCTGGTTCAGGATCGGGCGCAGGTGCGAAGGCGGACCGTTGGAGATGTTGGACAGGCCGCAGGTGCTCTTGCAGCCCGGCGCGATGTCGGCCAGCATCATCTGGAAGTTGAGCAGGCTCATCAGCTGGTCCTGCTGCGTGTTGACCGGGGTGACGATGCCGTCAAACCAGATGCGCTCGTTGGCAATGCCTGCCTCGTTGGCGGCGTACATCAGCTCAACCGCCAGGGCCGCGCGCTCGTTCTCATCCCTGGGCAGACCTTCCGGACCCCACATCAGGGCGATAAAGTCGGCGTTGTATTCCGCCGCCAGCGGAATCATCCGCTGATAGCGCTCGGGACGGGCCATGATGGAGTTGATCAGCACGGGCTTCTCCGTGGGCTTGTAAACCTTCAGGGCCGCCTCGATGGCGTCGATGTTGGAAGTATCCAGCGCCAGGGGCAGATCCGGCACCACCTCCTGAACGGTCTGCACCACCCACGGCATCAATTCATGGCCGTCTTTCTTGGACGGACCCAGGTTGATGTCGATATAATCCATGCCCTTGGCTTTCTGCTCCAGGGCCTCTTCCTGGATCGGCTTGGGGTCCCGCTCCTTAAATGCCTTGCCGATCTTTTTGGAAATAACGTTTAAACTCTCGCCTATCAGATACATAGTTGCTTCCCCTTTTTTTGTTGTTTTTGTCTGCGCCGGGCCATACCAGGGCCCGGCGGCCGCCCCTCACTACTTTCTTGCCTTTAAAAATGCGGGAATGTGGGGAGCCTCTCTCGGACCGACGGTAATGGTCCAGCCGGTCAGGACCTCCTCGATTTCGCCGGCAATGGCGGCCGCGTAACCGGGGATGATCAACTCCGTGTGTTTCACCTTGTCCATGATCCCGCACTTTTTGACAAAAGCGCCCACGTCGTCGCCCGCGAATTTTCCGGCGGCCCACGCGGTCAGAACCGAAAGTCCTTCGGAGTCCTTGATCAACAGCCACGACGGCACCTTGCTGTTTTCAATTTCGCCGGAGACGATAAAGTAGGTCAGGGCGAAGTTGGTGGTCACCAGCACCGGCGACTTCTCGTCGGGGTTTCCGATGGGGTAGATGCCCTCGGTCACGGTCATGGGACGCTGCGGGTCGGTGAAGATGTTGAGCCGTTCCAGAAGCAGCGGAAAAACCGTTTCACCGGCAAAATTGGAAAGCACGACAATGCTGCCGTACTTGGCAATGAACATGGCCGCAATCATGGTCTCCACTTCCGGGTTGGACGCCATTTCGCAGGGGAAAGCAATGGTGGGGAATCCCAGGGCCTTGTTGCCGGCCTTCAGGGCCGCGCGGCGGATGGCCACCATGTCTTCCAGGGATTTTTTCGGCTCCCGTGAGCCGGGATCCAGGACCAGGTCCTTGATGCCCATGCCGGTCAGCTTCTGGGTCAGGGCCATCAGACCGTCGATGGAATCAGCCTTTACCGCCAGAGGAAGGCCGGCATCCAGTGCCAGCTTGCCCATGGCGTCGGCGTTCTTTTCGGTGGCGGCGTAAAGCAGGGGACGCTTGAAACCGCAGGCTTCCACGCCGGCCTTCATGGTGTCGGGATTCTCTGTCATCAGAATGACGTTGAACTCGGAGGTCTCGGCGATGGTCTTGGCCGTGGCGGCAAACGCCTTGGCATCGCCGGTGTCTTTGACAGCCACCAGCTCGGGCCGCAGGTTCAGGCCCACGCGCTCGTATTGAATGGCGTTCCATCCCTTGAGTCTGGACTCCAGGTCCTTTTTCTTGATGTCGCCGTTGACGCAGGCGGCCAGCAGCGTGGGATTATAGAAGGTTTTCTCGTGACGGTACATCACCGTCTCGCCCCCGGCCACGCGCTCGCGCACGCCCTTGCCGATCTTGACCGGGCGGATGGGAGGGGCCGACGCCTCGGCCAGCTTTTCCCTTGCCTCGTCGGACACGTACGGACAGCTGTCCAGTTCCGCTTTCCCGGATGCCAGGTTCATGGCAAAAGCAAGGCACGTCGGAGAGCCGCACTCCTTGCAGTTGGTCTGCGGCAGGAGCTTGAAAATCTGAATTCCGGTTAATGCCATTTCTATCTCCTTATGATTCTGAAGTTTGTATTCAAACCGTATCGATCATTTTTAATAAGTAGAAAGGCAGCCGGCCATTTGCCGGCTGCCTTTCATCGCAGCTACATCAGCGGGTCCATGGAGAGGGCCGGATGACCCTTTTCCTCCAGGAACGGGCGGATTTCCTCTTCGGTGATGCCGACGGTTTCGTCGGCGATCTTGTCGTAGAGATCGGGAACGCCCATGGCCTTGCCCCGGGCGATGATGCGGTCCTTGATCTCTTCCTTGAGAGACTTGGGCATCCAGACCATGCGCAGCAGGCCGCCGTCACCCTTGAGGAACTTGCCCTGGGTGATGTTGTACTTGGAGTGCCCCACGAAACCCGGGGAAACCGCGCCGCCGCCCATGACGCCGGCCAGGGTGGTGAACTTCATGCCGCAGGGGGTGTCTCCGGTGTAATCCCGGTTCACGGTCATGACGCCGTTTAAGCCCGGCAACGTGGCCGCGATGCACTCGCAGCAGCCGCAGGTGGTCATGGGGTCATAGACCATGGAGTAGAGATTGTATTTGGTCACGGCGCCGCGGGAGGCTTTGAAAACAAAGTCGTTGACGCCCTTCCACTGGCCCAGCTTGGGATCCACGCATTCGCCCTTGGTGATGGGCTGGTTGGGGCCGGTGGGATTGATCTCAAAAGAGGCCTTGCAGTCCATCCAGTTGTAGGCGCCGCACAGGCCGGTGCGCTCCGGACTGACCGTGCACACATGGTTGGGCGCGAAAGACTGGCAGAGGGTGCAGGAGTAGAAGGTCTCCACGTCGTCGTCGGTCATCTTGTCCACGCGCTCGTCTCTCTTCCTGTACTCGGCACGGGCCGTGGTGGTGAGCTTGTCCACGTCTTCCTTGTTGGTGTACAGGGTGACCTGGACCTTGTCCAAAATCTTGCCAAAGTCCTGGTGCATCTTGGCATGCAGCACCACACCGATGTCCTTGAGGGTGAACCCCTTTTCAACAGCGGGCTTGCCCACGCGCACCCAGGAGATGTCGCGCTGGCCGATGTGCATGATGCCCTGAATATAGTTGATCAGATGGTGAATCTGACGCTCGAGAATCGGCTCAAAATCCTCCTGGAACTCGCGGCCCGCGATCTGGACAAAAATGCCCAAAGGCAGGGTGTCGCCTTCCTTGAGATCGGGGATGTCCTTGCCCACCACGGTGACCTTGCCGTCTTCGATGGCCTTCATGTCGGCCGACTTGACCAGTTCGGTGCACTGGGTCTTGCCGCCGCCCATCTGGCAGAACAGGTCCTTGCCGCGGATGCGCTCGCCCTCGTAGGCCGGGCCGAACGCGCAGGGGATGGCGATCTGGGAAACCGTGACCTTCAGGCCGCGCACTTCCACGGAGCGCTGCACCATTTCGTCATGCTTCACATTGGCCACCACATGCTCATAGGTGCAGATACCGGTGGGCAGAATCTCGGGCACGTCGGTGTCGGCCAGCGTGGGGAAGCCCCAGTTCACGCAGCCGGCCGCGGCGCAGGCCCACTCGGTGCCGATGTCGCCCAGGGCGTTGACAAAGGCGAAAATGCGGTTCTTGTTGTACATCAGGATTTTCTTGTAGTCGCCGGGCTGAACGCCGCCGAAGGCCATGGCGGCCCGGTTGGCAAAGCCCAGGGCGAAAACCGCCGAAGAGATGTCCGGACCAAAGGGAACGATACGGGTGTTCCAGCCGATCTGAACACCGGCCTCGAGCAGCTGGTCGATGAGGGTGGTGCCGTTATGGTTGGCGGCGCAGAAGATGTAGAGGTTGCGCTTCTGGTAGTCCTCCACGATCATCTTGGCGATTTCCGGGTTCGGGGCCGCGCCCACCATGGCGGCAAAGCCGGGGGCCGAGCCGTCCACGAACTCCACGCCGCGTTTCCGCAGAATAATATCATCGGCCGGGCCGACCCATTTCTTGCCGTTTTCCAGGTCCGGGTCTTCCTGCGGAAAGTAGAAGTCGGGCTGCCGGACGATCCTCAAGGCTTCCTTGATTTCATAGGCCAGAATGGAAGCCATGCCCGCGTCCAGTAGTGGACCCAGGTACGGGAGATGGTTTTTGCCCTTGATGTGGGGGGGCAGCAGCTTGCGGGCAAAGGCCATGGGCGCCTTCATGTCTTCCAGGGTCTTAACCTTCATGCCCGTGAGGGAATAAATGACCGGCAGAAAATACCCGGTATTGGGAAACTCCACCTTGGTATCCGCGTTCATGGACGCCAGCGCGTTTTCCAGCTCGCCCTCGACCTGGGATACCACTTTATAACCGCCCTGAATGGCGGCAAACGCAACTAACTTAGACATATTGTCCTCCTTCGTTGAGGCTTTTTATCATATGAAAAGTAATATCCGCTTACGCTTCCAGGGCCTGCCGGTCCGCCATATCCATGAGAACGCGCTCCCTGGCCTTGTCGATACCCAGGGCTTTGCGCTTCTTGTCGATATGGGCGATCATCTTCTGGGCATGCTTGACGGGGTCCACTTCCAGATCCCACATGCCGCCGTAGAGTTTTTCAAACTCGTTGAAGATGTAATTCTGGAAAACCGGGGCGCCGGTCACGGGCAGGTTCACACTGAAGACCGTGTAAACGCCGGAGGCCACAAAATAGTGACCGATGCTGATGGCTTTCTCGCTCATCCACTCGGGCGCGCTGCCGGCCACGGGCAGGTCGGAGAGATCCTTGCCCAGGCCGCCGGCCTTGACCACTTCGGTGGCGGCCAGCAGGATGCGGCTGTTGTCCACGCAGGAGCCCAGGTGCAGGACCGGCGGAATACCCACGGTCTCGCACACCTCGGCCAGGCCCGGACCACAGTAAACAGCGGCGGACTCGGGGGTCAGCAGACCTTCCATGGCGCAGGCGATGGCCGAGCAGCCGGTGGTCAGCACCAGCACGTCGTTCTTGATCAGTTCCTTGATGATAGTGATGTGGGACTCGTTGTGGCGGGTGCGGGCGTTGTTGCAGCCCACCACGCCGGCCACGCCGCGGATACGGCCGTTGATGATGTTGTCATTCAAGGTATAGTAGGTGCCGCGGAAGGAGCCGCCCAGATGATACTCGATGGACTCCACACCGAAACCGGCCACCTGGGCCGCCTTGTGACGGGGAATAAAGACTTCGGCCTTGCGGTTTTCAAAGTTGTCAATGGCCAGCCTGACGATCTTCTTGGCATCCTCGAGGGCATGGTGTTCGTCAAAC
>JBMORB010000347.1:0-9351 GCA_049320925.1 Thermodesulfobacteriota bacterium
TTTTTGCGGCTGTCCCCAGTTTCGCCCCTGACTTTTCTAGCTTGGCAAGGCGTAGCCAAACCTCCCGATCCACAATGCGAGTCAACTCTTCCGGATCAATATCATCCTTAAACATTTCACGTGGTGGCCCAGTCAAAATAGCCTGCTCCATCTTAGTGGTCTGCAAGGGACTCAACTGAGGCGCCAAAGCCACCAATAGCCGCAAAGTCTCCCGTGTGGTTTCCACTGCCCATAACCACCACCCATCATCAGCCAATATCCAATTCAAGCCTTGTCGCGGTGGAAAAATATTTTTTTGCGCTGCTGCGAAAAAGGCTAATCGTTTAAAAACCGGATATGGCTGTTGCCACCATTCCTCAGCGGCACGTCGGGCCCGTGTTTTATCAACCTGAACGACACACAACCAGGCATCACGAACCAGTTCAATCAAAACAGTCCAGTCCTGAAAATTCCTGTTCTGAGGATGGTCACTGATTGAGGGCTGATGAATATAGGAAAAATCACTTTTTTCATCCGCACCGCCCAATTCCCCCATCAGGTCCAACGTATCTCGAAGAAGGCAAAAAAAGTCGGGTAAAAGATCCGGCAACACCTTTAACCAGTGAGTATTATCTGCTTGGTCACGTAGCGTCGAATGGACATCATCGCTATGTAATGCGATATCCCAGTCAACAAGGTCTTTGATGCGCTCTGGCCCGGGCAGACGTTCGTTTGGCTCACCCCAATGGTAAGGCTCTCGTAAGGTTACACATGGTTTGAGATTTTCGCGAAGCTCCATACGCATCAATGGTGTCAGTCCCTCCCGCTTTAAACATCCCAGCCAATCAAAAAAGCCGGCATGGCGCACATACGATTTTACACGTCCACTAATTAACAGCCGCCACAGTGTACGCATGAGTGGATTGGGGATGGCGTTCGGCGAATCTGAACGAATTTGATTAATTTCCGCTAATTTCCCTTCCGCTTTCAGTCGATCAAGTCTTTCGAGTCCTCTGCTAAGCTGTGTTAAGAATAGTTCATGCAATTGCCCCCCGCTCTTGGCAAGCCAAAGTATTAATGCAGGGTCGTTCATATGTCGTGTCAGCCATCGTGCCAAATGGGACATAATATTGTCCCAGTTCATCGCTGGAGATGCCCTATCTGCAATGCACATCCAAGGAGAAAGCGTATAGGGTGCAGGGCGATCTAAAATACTGAATTGCAATTTTTCATCGCGCTTACTATCGGCAGTAACCCCAAAGCGGGGTAAATCCTCGTACCCGAATTGTCTTTCGGAAAGAGGTTCCAGCCACTTCAGTGGCGGTACAGGGTTCATATCGGCAAAATGCTTTGCCGCCACTTCATCTGTAAGCGCCCACAGCACCCGGCCGACCGCAAAATCTGATCGCGACGGAGCCAAAGGCCGCGTACTTGCGTGCTGGGCAATAATCATCTCCTTGCCACGCACGCCGTCCCGATAAGTTCTTGACCACTCTTGTAAGGTTCTGTGCAAGTAAATATGTTTTCTATATTTTCTATAAAGAATCGGGGTGACACGCTTCGCCTTCCACTCGTCATGAGCTTGTTTTTCCTTCCCCTTTGAATAGCTGCCAAAGGCGAACATTTCGGGCCGCGACTCTCCCAGAGACCGATCCACAGCAAGGGCATCCACCATGTACCGAAGAACTGGATCGTTAATACTGTAACCGACAAAACATACAGAGTAGCGCCGAAACAGTTCACTGACAAAACGGGATGCCCATCGTTCGGTAAGATAGGCAAGTCCAAAGTCGCCACTGGACACAACAAGCCGATCAAGTTCGCCCTCTTTTGGCAAAGATGGTAGCAACCCATGTAAATACACAAGTCCATCCCATTGATTTTTGGGAATCGGCAGCAAGGGGGCCATGAAACGCTCTATCTTTATTTTTCTCTTCGTAATAACTTCTTCAAAAATCCGGTCAAAGTTGGTGGTGATAAGGCGAACGCGCCCTTTGCGGTCTTGACCGAGCTTTAACAGCGCCTCGTGCGTGGCCATGCTCTTTGGCTTGGTGAAATCCGGAGTCAATATTTCTGATATTGCTTTACGA
Source organism: Thermodesulfobacteriota bacterium (assembly GCA_049320925.1). Classification (GTDB taxonomy): domain Bacteria; phylum Desulfobacterota; class Desulfobacteria; order Desulfobacterales; family Desulfosudaceae; genus Desulfosudis. The sequence goes on from JBMORB010000347.1 coordinate 2,070, forward strand.
ACTTTTTCTCGGCCTCCAGCGATATCGTCCTCAAGAAGCCCGACAGCGGTGTCGTACCGACCTGTCTTGATTGCTGCATGCTGGACATCGTTAGGACAAACGCCCACTTGATCATAAATCGCCTTAACAAGTCCTCCGAAGTCCGGTAATCCTGCCGGATAAGAAATTCCCGAGCCACAAAAGAAGACGACGTTCCCCTCTTCATGTGCCTGTAATAACCGCTCGGGGATATCTGGACCATTGGTAATAAAGGCAGGCATCAGACGGATATCTCCCCATTCATCAGGCGCGGCAGCAGAAGGTCGCGGGCTTCTCCCAATTCGTGATTCTGCTCTCGTAGTGTCTTGACTTGCGTCATAATCGGTCGCACAACATGTGTGAACTGCTCAACCACCATGTCATTTGGCCGGGGAATGAACTGGTCTTTTAAAAACTTGAAATGCCGGGCATAAAAATAGTTAGACAGATCAATCGCGTCCAATGCAAAGTACAGAAACTCCTGTGATATCTTTGCATCATTGCTGGCTATCAATTGTGTACCGTCAGCCCCGCACGCAAAAGGAAAATCTATAAACTTAAGAATACGTGTGTGGTCACCGAATACAATCATCGGCAAATTAGCAATAGCTGCTTCTTCATCGTCGGTGTACCCACCGATGAAGTCTTGCGATTGGTCAACGCACGGAATTAGACCAGCAGGCAAATAGTCTGTTTTCATAACTTTCCCTGGCCGGTGTACCTTTGCAAGGATAGCCTTAACCTGTTTCTTCTCCCAACCCTCGGGCACGCCGTTTTTGATTTTGACGTGTTCGTGGCCGGGGAAGCGGAGGTGGACGAACCATTCCTTGTAAAGCAGCCGGGCCGCCTGCTCCAGCAGGGCAATCCGCCGCCGGTTGTTCTCGATCAGGTCGTCGTAGGCGGAGAGAGTATCAACAACTTTGCGTTGGGTAACAATCGACGGCTTTGGAATCTCAAAATCTTCGATCATTCCTTTCGTTAACGCTTTCCTTGTGCCGCCGCTTCCAGCCCGCGACAACAGATATTTCTGCATAAGTGGCGATATCAGGTAATAGCAGAGAAACTCTGGTAAAAGCTCCCTTTCGTTGGGCCGGATAATTGAAACATGCTGGTTGACCCTTGCTGGCAGAACGGAGTCTGGGACCTGGCAACATCTGGCGACGGAATCACCGGTTATGTTTAATAAAACATCGCGAGACTCAACAGTCACTCCTTTGAGTTGCTCAGCGTGATCTTCCGTAAGATATGCAAGCCCAGCGGGTTCAAAGATGCCGTTGTAGACATTTTGGCTCCGAATGATGGACGTTCCTGCGTCAATGTAGACGCCATCGCCGCCGCGAGGAGTTGCCCCGCTACCTATCTTCTGGCAAACAGAGCCAAGTCGAACGTGTTCCATGTTCTTGAGAAGCCTCATACCCCCACCTAAAAATTCTTCTTTATCCGCTCCCCCAGCTTTGCGGCCTCGGCGTTGAGGTCGCCCGGTTCCAGATGGATTTCCCGCCGACTCATCCCTTCAATCTTCATCTTTCAACTCCGCCTCAATCTCCGCGATACTCGGCAAACTGCCCTTGAGTTCATCGGGCAGGGATTCGGTCAGGCGGGTTTCCCATTCCGCCACGCCCATGGGGCTGTTAAAACCACGCAGGGCGTATTCCACCACCAGTTCCTTTTTGCTTTTGCATAACAGCAGCCCGATGGTCGGTTGATCGTCGGGGTGCCGCAAAAGGTCATCCACGGCGGAGAGATACAGATTGAGCTGGCCGACAAAACCCGGATCAAACGGCACGGCCTTTAACTCCACTACGACAAACCGGCGCAACTTGAGATGGTAAAAGAGCAGGTCCAGATAAAAATCCTGATCGTCGACCTCCAGCAGAACCTGTCTGCCTACAAAGGCAAAGCCCGCGCCCATTTCCAGCAGGAATTTCTGAATATGGTCCACCAGGGCCTGTTCGACTTCGCGCTCCTTTCGAGGATCGGCGGTGCCGAGAAAATCGAAAAGATAAGGATCTTTAAACACCTGGGCGGCCATATCCGAATCCGCCGGCGGCAGCACTTGATGAAAATTGCTGATCGCCTTGCCCTGGCGTTCATGCAGACGGTTTTCGATTTGAATGGCCAGAATGTTCCGGCTCCAGCCATTTTCTATAGTGGCCCGAATATACCATTCCCGCGTCTGGCTATCTGCTATCTTCTGCAAAAGCAAGCAGTTATGAAACCATGGGATTTGTGCAGCAAGCTGCTGCACAAATTGTCGCTCCGGCCAGGCTTCTGCAAAGGCCCGCATGTACTTGAGGTTCCGCGGACTAAGGCCCTTCATTTCGGGAAACGCATCCTGAAGATCGCTTGACAGGCGGTCAATTACCTTTGTCCCCCACCCCTGCATGGCTTGGCGCTCCAGGATGACGCGGCCAATATCCCAATAGAGAAGAACCATAGCCGCGTTGGCCGCCAGAGTGACCCGCAACCTTTCTGACTGAATGCGCTCCTTGAGGTCGGTCAACACTGCCGCATAATCGGCTGGAAGCATGCTTTTCTCCGTAGCTACAGGGAATACGGCATCCGGTCTGCTGCGGCCTCTGGACTTTCTATTATCCTCGTCCATGGTTTTCCCCTTCATATCCCCAGTTCTTCAAAATTTTTCTTGATCCGCTCCGCCAGTTTTGCGGCTTCGGCGTTGAGGTCGTCCAGTTCCACATGGATTTCGCGCAGGGTTTCCTCAAAATCAAAGTTTTCGTCTTCTTCTTCCGGGGCCACGCCCACGTAACGGCCGGGGGTAAGGGACCAGTCATTGGCTTCAATCAAGGAACGGTCCACCAGCTTGACCAGGCCCTCCACATCGCAGAGCATGGCTTCGGGAAAGCGCTGGGTCAGCCAGTGGGCCTGTTTCCAGAAGTAGCGCACCTGCTTGAGTTGTTCCACAGCCGGTTGCCGGGCCTGGTCAGCGCTTTTTCGGGCGCGGGTGATATCCTTGTTGGCCCAGTCATCACTTTCGCGGGCGTTGCACTCTTTTTCGCAGGTTTCAATCAGGCGGCAGGCAAGCTTGTAAAGCAGGTCGGCCTGTTTGACCAGGTTGCGACTGGTTTCGGCCAGCGGGGTCAGGCGGTCCACTGCTTTTTTAAGTTCACCGTTGGTGGTTTTCTGCTTTTTCCAGGCGGCCTGCTGCTCGGATACGTTTTTTTGAAACGCCGCCACATCGGACTTGAATGTCGGCAGGGCATGGTCAAGCTCTTTTAAGGCCTCAATATGGGGGCCATCCGGCTTCTGTGTCTTCAAAAAGGGCTGCAAGGCTTTGTAAAGCGCATCCAGGCAGGCAATAAAGGATGGCAGGGGTTCGGTCTTTTCCCGGCCCGCGTTCTGGGCGATAAAACAGCTCCGGCCTTCGGTCAGCATCCGTTGGCAGTACCCGGCAACCAGGTCGAGGTATTTGTCGGTCTGGCCCCTGTATAGCCAGACAATGGCCAACAGGTTCTGCTCCTGCTCCGGTGAAAAATCATAAATTTTGCGGGTGACTTTGCGATAGACGTTGCGGGCGTCGATCATCAGAACCTTGTCCCGAAGCTGACTGGGTTTGGCCCGGTTTAAAAACCACAATTCGCAGGGCACGGTGCGGGTGTAAAAAAAGTTGGAGCGGATGGCGATCATGAGGTCAACGTCGCCGGTTTCGACCAGCTTCTGCCGAACTTTGGCTTCGTCCCGGCCGGCGCTGGAGGCCTGGGAAGACATGACAAACCCGGCCCTGCCTTTTTTGTTCAGGTAGCTGTAAAAATAGCTGATCCAGATATAGTTGCCGTTGGAAACCTTGTCCTTTTTGTTTGTGCCCGGCAGGCCGAAGGGCAGGCGCGAATCGCTTTTCACCTTGTCCGCGTCGATCTCGTCCACGTTAAAGGGCGGGTTGGCCATAACAAAGTCGGCCTTGCCCACCAGTTCATGAGGGTCTTCGTAATAGGTAATGGCTTTCTGGATGTTGCCTTCAAGGCCGTGGACGGCCAGGTTCATCTTGGCCAGGCGGATGGTGGTGGCATTTTTTTCCAGGCCGAAAAAGTTGAGCTTTTCCGTCGGGTTCTGGCCTCGCTCTTCCACGGTTTTGGCGCTTTGCACGAACATGCCGCCGGAGCCGCAGGCCGGGTCCAGCACGGTGCCGCGCTCCGGTTCCAGAACATGGGCAATCATGGAGACAAGAGAAACCGGGGTGAAAAATTCGCCGTCGTCGTGGGCTTTCTGGTCGGCAAACCGGGTGAGAAAATATTCATAGATACGGCCGAACACATCGCCGGAGACGCGCTTGAGTTCATCCGGGTTGAGGGTCCGGAGCAGTTGGCCCAGAACCGCATTGTCGAGTTGCTGATATTCACTCTTGGGCAGCACGCCGCGCAGGTTTTCGTAATCGGTTTCGATGGACTCCATGGCTTCGATGATGGACCGGACGCGGTCGTCGCTGTCAGTCAAGTTCACCAGGTAGTCGAACTGGGCTTTGGGCTGAAGAAAGATAGCGCTCTTCTGGGAAAAATCCCCCTTGCTCAGTGCGGGCGTCTTGCCGCCGCGTTTGGGCAGGCCTGCTTCAATTCCGTCTTTTACCGCCAGAAACCGGCTGTAGGCATGCCGCAGAAAGACGAGGCCCATGACGGGCAGAAAATACTCGTTGCTGGCATAATTTGAATTGGCCCGCAGCGTGTCCGCCGCGTTCCAGAGTCTCTTTTCAATGGCTTCGATGTGTTCCAGTTGTGCCAATGGGGGATCTCTTTTTTTGCTTTTTTTAAGGACTTTTGTTGAAATGCACGCCGTTGGATAACAGCCCGCCCCTCCGGATTTTTCGTTTCACTTTCGATCTATTTTATTGAAATGTCAAGGTAAAAAAGGGTGCTATGCCGGGAGAACGGCCGGGGATGGGAATTTGCGCCATCATCCTGAAACTATCTTGGGAGATTGGTGTTCCCAGGCAACCGTCACGTGCCGCAGGCGCAGAAACGGGGCCAGCCCATGAGTTCGGCGGCGCCGGCGATGGTGGTGCCGTAGAAGAGCACCGGGGTGTCGGTGAGAAACTGTTCGATGGTGCCGTTGACCACGGTGGTGCCGGTGACCAGAAGCAGGTCGGCCCACTTTATGGCGTCGGCCGTGGCGTCCGGTCCTTCGATCAGGGCACCCCGTTTTTCGGCGCCGATATTGTCCGGGTCCATGTCCACGATGCGATAGTCAAACCGTTTTGCCAGGGCCTCCACCATGGCCGGCTGAAACCCCACCTGAAGAATTTTCACGTCCCCGTACTCTTCGGCCAGAAAGGCGGCCAGGGCAGTGGCGCAGTCGGCAGGGCCTTTGTCTTTGCAGTGGACGGTTTTCTCGATCAGGCCCAGATGGCGCATGACCGCGTTGAGGGTGGCCACAAAAACGGCCCGGCGGTAGTTATTTTCCAGGGACATGGCCAGAATCTGGCGCAGCGGTCCCGCAAAGTTGCCGTACCGGTCGGTAAAGGCCTGGCCGAAGGAGCCCTGAAAATCAGCCTGCATCAACCGCTCCCGGCCCTGCTGCAAGGGAAAATCATCGGCCTCGGGATTTCCGATGGCCTCTTGGGTAGACAGGGTGCGGGCCTTGACCGTCACCTCCCGATCCATCAGGTCGTGGTGCTCGCAGATGTTTGCAAACCGCTCTTTTATCTGGTCGTAAAGTTTTGTGGACATGGTGCGTTTCCTGTTTTGTGGAGTCTTGAATCAATATTTTTTGCGCTCTTTGCGTCTTTGCGGTGAATTGAATTTTTTGAAATCCGCCATCGTCTTGCGATGTTGTAAGCCTTTTGCCCTCAAAGGTCAATTTGGTCCGTCAAACAGGATGATGCTGGGCTCCCAGAAAGCCACCGACACCTCCTTGCCCGCATAAAGGTCGTGCCGCTCCCGCAGGTAGGGCGGCAGCTTGATCTCCAGGTCGTGGGCATGGGGGCTGCCGCTGATCTGAAAGAAAACCATGCAGTACTCAGGAAAGGGAAACACCGAAACGATGCGGCCGGACAGCACATTGTGGGAAAGCGCCGGTTTTAAGGCCTTGTCCGGTTTTAAAATCTTGATGTCCTGCTGCCGGATGCAGAAGGTCACCTGAGTACCGGGAGTGATTTTTTTTGAAACCACCACGGAAAACCGGCCGGTGTCGATGCGGGTGCCGTCCGGATGGACATGGGCCGTGCCGGTGAAAAGATTGCGGTAGTTTAAAAACCGGGCCACGTCACAGGTGGCCGGGCGCTCGAAAATCTCCTGTTTGGGGCCGTTCTGGTGAAGTTTTCCGTCCAGCAGCACGGAGAGCCGCTCGCCCATGCTGTAGGCCTCTTCCAGGTTGTGGGTGATGTGAAAGGCGGTGATGCCGATCTCCTGAATGATCTTCTTGGTCTCCACCCACAGCAGGCGCTTGGCCCCTTCATCAATGGAAGAAAACGGCTCGTCCAGGCACACCATGTCCGGGGCAATGGCCAGTGCCCGGGCCAGGGCCACCTTCTGTCGCTCGCCGCCGGACAGGTTGGCAATAGACCGGCCTCGCAGATGACCGATACTCAGAATGTCGCACAGGCGGCCCACGATGCGGTCGGCGTCCGCGCCCCCGGCGCCACGCAGGCCGAACCGGATGTTTTTCTCCACATTCAGATGGGGAAACAGCGAGTAGTTCTGGGGCACATACCCCATGCGCCGCTCTTCGGGCCGGCACCGGCTGATGTCCCGGCCGTTTAAAAAAATGGCGCCGCCGTGAAAAGGATAAAACCCCAGGATGCACTTCATGAGCGTGGACTTGCCGCTGCCCGTGGGCCCCAGCAGCACGTGGTATTCGCCCCGGCCGCAGGAAAGGTCGATATTCCGCAGGTGAAATTTTCCCAGAACAAGGTTGAGCCCGCCGACCTGGAGAAAGGTATCGGTCATGACTTCCACCCCGCGGTAAGCCTTTGCTCCAGCCAGACGAAAAAATTTTCAAACACCAGGCACATGACGGCCAGCACCATGAGACACACGATGATGATGTCGATGCGCATCAGGCTTTCGGCCCGCATCAGCAGTGCCCCGATGCCCGTGGGAATGGCCACCATTTCGGCGGCGATCACCGTTCGCCAGGCCATGCCCGCTTCCAGGCGCAGGCCGGTGAAAATATTGGGCAGGGCCAGGGGCAACACCACGGCAAACAGAATGCGGCCCTCGGAGGCCCCCAGGGTCCGGGCCACGCGGATGTAGTCCGGGTCCACCTGCTTGATGCCGGTGATGGTGTTGTACAGAACGGGGAAAAACGAACAGATAAA